>NZ_JAKWFH010000074.1:0-30422 GCF_029522185.1 Burkholderia sp. IO2
GCGGCCGCGCCGGCGCCGCGCCGTCGGGGGCGGCGGCCGACGCGCCCGCGGCCGCCGCGCTGTTCAGGGAAGTGCGACGCGTCACTTGGTGGCCTCGATCTCGTCGACGATCTGCTTCATCTGCGGCGTCTTTTCATACTTGGTCCACAGCGGCTGCATCGCCTTCACGAACGCCGCGCGATCGATCTGCGCGGCCGGCAGGATCTTCGCGCCGCCCTTCGTCACCAGCTGCTGCGCGGACGCCTCGCGCGCGGTCCACAGCTTCTGGTAGTACGGCACCGAATCGGCCGCCGCCTTGCGGATCGCCGCCTGCTCCTGCGGCGACAGCGTGTCCCAGATCTTCTTCGAGAACACCAGCACTTCCGGCGTCATCGCGTGCTGCGTCTCCGAGTAATCGGGCGCGACTTCGTAATGCTTGGTTTCCTCGTACGACGGCAGGTTGTTTTCCGCCGCATCGACGAGGCCCGTCTTCAGGCCCGTGTACACCTCGGCGAACGGCATCGGCGTCGGCGTGCCGCCCATCGCCTTGATCTCGTCGACCATCAGGTCGGACGGTTGCACGCGCACCTTCAGCCCCTTCATGTCGGCCGGCGAGCGCACCGGGCGCTTCGCGTAGATCGAGCGCGCGCCGCTCTCGTAGAACGTCAGCGCGATCATCCCCTTCGCGGTGAACGCATCGAGGATCTTCTGGCCGGCCGGCCCGTACATCGCCTTGCGGAAGTGCGCGACGTCGCGGAACAGGAACGGGAACGACGGAATCAGCGATTCCGGCACGATCTCGTTGAACGACGCGCCGTTCACGCGCGCCATGTCGATCGCGCCAATTCGCACCTGGTCGACCGTGTCCTTCTCGGAGCCGAGCGCGCTGTTGCCGAACACCTTGATCGAATCCTTGCCGCCCGTCTGCTTCGACAACTCCTCGCCCATGAACTTCACGGCCATGTTGGTCGGGAAGGTGTCGCCGTGCACGTCCGCCGAGCGGAACACGCGCGCCTGCGCGGACATCGCGAAGCCGGCCATCAGTGCGACGGCCAGGGCGGTACGGGAGCCGGTGAATCGGTGCTTCATGGTGAGTCTCCTTGATGGTCGATCGTTGTTGTGCGGCGATCCGTCGGCAGGCGCCTGCGTCGCCGGTACGCTTCCTTGAACCGCAGAGTCATACGTCGTATGACGTGTCGAGCGAATGTACGTCGGTTAACCGTTTAACTCACTTGGTGCATACCCCTATAACCGCTGCTATCAAGGGCTTTTGACGGAAATCGAGGAATCGCATTCTCTGTTTCCGCGCTTTTTCGCGAAACGTTTTCCGGAAACGGGTCGGCATGCAAACGGGATACCGACGTGGCGGTTTCCCGACATCCGGCGGCCTTGTTTCGCTTCGCTTGTCGTCGTTATAGGATGACTGACCACGATGTTGTCACGCCGCCGCGGCGCCACGAGCGCGCGCCGGCCCGCATCCCGCACGACGCGATTCGCGCTCGTGGCGCCCGGCCCGACGAACCGCGCCGGCGGCCGCTCTCCCCCGCTTCAGCGTTGCCCGCTGCCCGTCACCGCTCGCGCTCGCGTCGCGGCGACCCGCGCCGCCCGAACGACCCGATACCAACCCGGCATCGCGCAGCCGATGCCTCTTCAGGAGATCTCCGTCATGACACTTTCCGTTGCCCGGCCACATTCCCGGCCGAATTCCCGGCCCAGCCGACGCCCGCGTGCACTCGGCCTGCTCGCCGCGCTGCTCGCCACCGCCGCCGCGCTCACCGCGTGCGGCGGCGACGACGCGAGTACCGGCGGCGGCGCGGCGTCGACCGCACCGCCCGCGACCAGCGTGTTCCAGGTCGGCACGACGACCGTCGACCCGAACCTGCCGCCCGAACCGGCGTTGCCCGCCGACACGCAGGTGTGCAGCACGCTCGAAGCCGCCAATACGCTCGTGAGCCGCCCCGACGGCTCGCTGCCGCCGGAGGCCGATCCGTCGACGGCCGGCGTCGGCAAGACCGTGTCGACCGCGACGGCCAACCCCGACCAGGCGCGCATCCAGGCCGCCCTCGACGCCTGCGGCGCGGCGGTCGACGCCGAAGTGGGCGCGACGATCGCGGCGGCGGACGCCGCGGCCACCGCCGCGCAAAAGACGGCCGCCGCGCCGAACGCGAACCTCGCCGGCGCGTCCGGCGAGGAACTCGCGAAGCGGAAGTACCGCGCGAGCAAGTTCGCGGTGCGGCTCGTCGTCAATCGCGCGGGTCCCGGCAACGGCTTCATCAGCGGGCCGCTGACGCTGCCGTCCGGCGTCACGCTGTGGATCGACAAGGGCGTCACGCTGTATGCGTCGCGCGACGTGAAGGCGTATTCGCCGAACGCCGCCGGCCCGTACTGCGGCAACACGGCCGTCAGCGCGACGAAAGCCGGCAGCTCGTCGAACTGCGCCGCGCTGATCACCGGCACCAACCTCGTCAACGCGGCCGTGGTCGGCGACGGCCGGATCGACGGGCGCGGCTACGCGGAGCTCGTGACGTCCGATGCGAAATACCCGCTGATGAAGGTCGACCTGACCTGCTCGAACACCTACGCGGCGTACAAGAGCGGCACCGTGGCGCCCGACGGCACCGCATGCGACGACGGCGGCACGGTCGTCGATTCGAAATCGACCGTGCGCAACATGACGTGGTGGGATCTCGCGTATCTCGGCAACATGGTGCAGAACGGCACGACCGGCTTCGGCTCGCAGTCGAATTTCCGGCTGATGGTGTTCAACTACGCGAAGAACCTCACGCTGTACCGCATCACGCTGAACAACAGCCCGAATTTCCACGTGGTGCCGAGCGGCGTCGACGGGCTGACGATCTGGAACGTGAAGGTGCAGACGCCGACGCTCGCCGCGTTCGCGAACCCGGCCGGCAACGGCAACCCGCTGTACAACGGGCAGACGTTCAACGCGGACAACGTGAAGAACACCGACGCGTTCGACCCGGGCTCCGCGTCGAAGCCGACGTCGGTGGCGCTGTCGACCGGCAGCACGACGACGTCCGCCGCCGCGATCTCGTTCGACGGCTACCTGAAGAACTTCGTGTTCGCGTACAACTACGTAAGCACCGGCGACGACGACATCGCGCTCAAGGGTAGCAACAATCCGGCGCCCGCCGGCTCGGGGCTGTTCGGCATCGACGGCAATCGCGACGTGCGCGCCGATCGCAAATGGGGCGTCGTGATCGCGCACAACCACATCTACTGGGGGCACGGCATCTCGATCGGCAGCGAGACCAACGGCGGCGTGACCAACGTTCAGGTGTACGACAATGCGTTCCGCGATTCGGAAGAAGGACTGCGCATCAAGTCCGACTATGCGCGCGGCGGCGAAGTGAGCAACATCCACTACGCGAATATCTGCATCCGCGATGCGAAGAACGCGCTGCTGTTCACGCCGTACTACAGCACCAAGGCCGTGCCCGCGAGCGGCCCGCTGTATCCGAACTTCCACGACATCTCGCTCGCGAACGTCGTGATCGAGGGCGCGGCCGGCGTGAAGCTGCAGGGCTTCGAGGCGAACACCGGCGGCTACGGCGAGCCGGCGTTCCCGCTCGTGATGTCGCTGACCGACGTGGTGGCCGATACGCCCGACGGCATCGCGACGATCGCGTCCGACGCGAACCTCACGCTGCGCAACGTGAACCTGCCGGTGTTCCCGTCGACCGCGAACCGGGTGGTCGTCAACGGCAGCGCGGTCCATGCGATCGATCCGGCCAGCGTGCTCGACTGCAGCAAGGCGTTCGTCGACTTCCCGGGCATCGACCAGTCGAACCCGTTCGGGTCGACGTGGGCGCCGGCGCTGTAACGCGCGGCCCTGCCGTCGCCGTCGCGCGTGCCGGCTCGTGGGCACGCGCGATGCTCGCCGTGACATCACGCAACGCGAAAGGAGCCTGTGATGTCGACCACGAAGCCATCAGCGCCCCCCGACCCGGCTGCCTCGCCGAACGCCGGCGACGAAGGCCCGGCCGACGCGCCGGGCATCGGCGAGGACACGTGCCGCGTCTGCCGCGGCACCGGCCGGGTGGAGGGTCAGCCATGCACCGTCTGCGGCGGGACCGGCAAGATACTGCAGGGAATCGGCGGCGGATAGGTCAAAACGCCGCCGCGCGCGCGTGCATCGATCGTTCAGGTCTGCATGACGAGCGACGTCAGTTGCGCGGCGCGCGCGACGTCCGTCTTCGTGTAGATCGACTTGATCTGCGCACGGACCGTGCCGATCGACACGCCGCGCAGCGCCGCGCATTCCTGCGGCGAATGCCCGTCGCAGCACAGCAGCACGGCGAGATCGGCTTCGGCCGACGACAGCCCGTAGAACACCCGCAAGCGCTGCGCGCGCGCCGCCGGCGAACGCAGGTCGGCGGCCGTCATCAGCGCCGCGACGCCGGGCCGTTCGCGCGCGAGGCGCGACTGTTCCGGAACGGGAATCAGCGCGAGCGGCAGCGGTTCGCCGGTGGTACGCCGCAGCAACAGCCCGCCGCGCGCGAACGCGTGCCGCCATTGCGCATCGTCGACGCAGCCTTCCGGCGCGAACCGGCCGTTCACGATCCGCAGCACCGGTTCAGCGGCGATCAGCTGCTGGGCGGCGCGATTCATATAGCGCAGCTCGCGCTGCGCGCCGAGCAGGAATACCGGCACCGGCACCGCATCGAGCGCCGACTCCGCGGCGGCCACGCGCGCTTCGAGCTCGCCGATGCGTGCGTGGATGCGCAGCGCGCGGCTGATGTGGGCGCCCATGATTTCGATGGTGCGGCGCTGCGCGTCGGACAGCCCTTGCGCTTCCGGGCCGCCCTGTACGCTGAGGAACGCGCCGGCGCCTTCGCCGCGATGAATGTACAGGCCGGAGATGCTGCCGAGCCCGAACGGCTGCAGGAATTCCCGGTAGAACACGCCATGTGTGCGCTCGCGCACCGACAGGTGCTTGACGTCCTCGAACCAGCGCCCCGCCGGCCAGTCGGCGGCAACCGGCACGACCGGGTCGTACAGGTAGAACTCGGTGTTGTAGCTGTGGTGGCACGCGGCGACCCACGACGGATCGTCGCCGGCCGCCTGTTCGATCGCCGGCAGCCTCGCCGCATCATCGAACGACAGCAATGTGGCCATGCGTGCGCCGACCGACAAGCGCAGCCCGTCCAGCACCGCTTCCCATCGTTGATCGCCCAGTGCCGCGGCGTAGATGTCATCGATCCATGCCGATGGAATCAACCCGTTCATCTGCATCTGGCCACCCCGCGCCGTGCGTTTTCGTCGAACGTCGTTCGGGCATCTTACTCAATCGGCCTCATTGTTCAAATTGCCGATGCGGGTTTGATCGAAATACCACGTTTGTTACCGTTTCTCGTCTGACGTAATGGTCGTTTTTGACACGGCGGCCGTGGAATCGGCGTTGACGCAGACGGCGGATGGCGGCCTGCGCGGTTGGCGCGGTTGGCGCGGAACGAAAGGTTGTCGCAAGTGGCGGCGTTCGAGGCCGATCGTGATGCGATGGCACGCGGTTCGGCGCCTGCTCCCGACGATGCACTTACTTCATCGTCGCGAATCGCGCTTCCATCTCGTCGATCTTCGCGAGCACCGCTTCGCTCAGCTTTCTGACGTGACGCGGCACGTCGGGCGTCGACAGCAGTTCCTCGATGCGCCCGCGCCAGTAACTCGGATGCCTGACGCGTCCCGCGCCCGACATCGACACGTCGTCGACGTCCGTCTCGCTGTCCAGCAGCGCCACCATGCGCTGGATATGCGAGAGCTCTCGTTCCACATAGTCTCGTGCGAGCATATTGATTGAAATTCCCCGAAATACGACATCAGGCCTTCCGTCATCAACGCGCCGTCGTTCGCGGCGCCAACGACGCACCGCCTACGTTGCACGTCAGCGTACGCGACGACTGTGACGATCGACCGTGCGGACGTTCACGGCGATCGACACGGAACGACAGGCCTGCTCGATTGTTCTGGTGATATCCGGTCCCCGGTGCCTTGTTGATCATCGTAGGCGTACCGCGCGGCGCCGGCATCCCCAAAAGTGGGGATGCCGGTTGATATCGGTCAGGTCGCAGCTTCCCGAAATGACGGGGATGAAGACAGGAGCGGGACGCTACCGCACGACGAATCGCGCGCTTTCACATCTGACGAATCGACCGCCGGGAGCGACGTGCCGCTTCGTCGCACGCGATGCCGCGCACGTCACACGTCAGTCCGGCGGCTCCAGCGCTTCCCGCCCGTCCGGACACCCGGATGCACCACCGGGCTTCGTGATGTTCCAGTGCGCGGCATCGTTCCAGTCGTCATCCATTCGATAGGAAAGCCGAGCATTGGCGCGAAACAGCGCGCCGCGGAATTTCCTGCCGTCGCTCGCGAGCGCGTCGTGCAGAGACGGTCCGATGCGCATGACGCCGTCGATCCGATCGCGTGAATGGCGCTCGCATGAGCCTGCGTACGTCGCGACGCTGTCGCGCCCTGCATGTCGATTGGCACGCTTTGCGAGTGAAGTGGCGCGCAAAAGGCGGCATCATGGCGCATCATCTCTGCAACGGAATCCCGTCCATGAATATCGATACCGACCTGCCCGTCATGGTGACGGGCGCAACCGGCTACGTCGCGGGCTGGCTCGTGCAGCGGCTGCTCGAGGCCGGCCTGACGGTCCATGCGGCCGTGCGCGACCCCGACAGCCCCGACAAGCTCGAGCATCTGCAGCGCATCGCGGCCGGCAAGCCCGGCACGATCCGCTATTTCCGCGCCGACCTGCTCGAACCCGGGTCATATGCCGACGCGATGGCCGGTTGCGGGACCGTGTTCCATACCGCGTCGCCGTTCACCGTCACGGTCACCGATCCGCAGAAGGAGCTGGTCGATCCGGCGCTGCTGGGCACGCGCAACGTGCTCGAGACGGCCAACCGCACGCCGTCGGTGCGGCGCGTCGTGCTGACCAGCAGTTGCGCCGCGATCTACGGCGACAACGCCGATCTCGCCGCAACACCCGGTGGTGTGTTCACCGAAGCGATCTGGAACACCAGTTCGTCGCTGACCCATCAGCCCTATTCGTATTCGAAGACGGTTGCCGAGCGCGAAGCGTGGAAGATCGCCCGCCAGCAGCAACGCTGGGATCTCGTGACCATCAATCCGTCGCTCGTGATCGGGCCCGGCATCAACCCGTATGCGACATCGGAAAGCTTCGAGATCGTGCGGCAGATGGGCAACGGCACGATGAAGGCCGGCGTGCCGGATCTCGGCCTGGGCGCCGTGGATGTCCGCGACGTGGCCGACGCGCATCTGCGTGCGGCGTTCCTGCCGAACGCCAACGGCCGCTACATCGTGTCGGCGCACGACACGAGCCTGCCGGCGATGGCCGCCACGCTGCTGGAACGGTATGGCGCCGACTACCCGATTCCGCGGCGCATCCTGCCCAAATGGCTGGTGTGGCTGGTCGGCCCGCTCGCGAACAAAAGCGTGACGCGCCGCGTGGTCGCCCGCAACATCGGGCTGCCCTGGCGCGCCGACAACAGCCGCAGCCGCAACGAACTGGGGATCCGCTATCGCCCGCTCGCCGAGTCGATGAACGATTTCTTTCAGCAACTCGTCGAAACCGGGCAATTGCGGCGATGAACCGCTTCGCGATTTCGCCGGGCTGGCAGGTCGTGATGGTTGACCTCGGCCTGCGCGCCGACGAACTGCTGCGGCACGCGCAATTGCCTGCCGATCTGTTCACGCGGCCGGAGAACGGGCTGACGACCCGCGAGTACTTCCGCATGTGGCGTGCGATGGAGGACATGGCGAACATGCCGGCCGTCGCACTGCGCATCCTCGATCTGCTCTCGGTCGAAGCCTTCGATCCGCCGCTGTTCGCCGCGTTGTGCAGCCCCAACCTGGAGATCGCGATCCGGCGGATCGGCCAGTTCAAGCCGCTGATCGGCCCGATCCGGTTGCGTGTGTCGCACGAGGCCGACGCGCTCACCCTCGCCGTCGACTTCCTGGAACGCGAGGTGCCGCCGCCCGGCATGCTGGTCGCGGCCGAACTCGGCTTCTTCGTGAAACTGGCACGGCTCGCGACCCGCACCGAGTTGCCGGCGCGCGCCGTCACGCTGCCGCGCGACGTTCGCCCGCATCCCGGCTATGCGCGCTTTTTCGGCGTGACGCCACAGTACGGCGATGCGCCTTCCGTCAGCGTGGCGCTGCAGGATGCGCGGCGTCCGTTCGTGACCGCGAACCATGCGATGTGGCAGATTTTCGAGCCCGACCTGCGCCGCCGCCTCGACGCGTTGTCGGCCGAAGCCGGCATCGTCGAGCGCGTGCGCGCGGCGCTGCTCGAATTGATTCCGGGCGGGCTCGCCACCACGGACGGCGTCGCCCGAACGCTCGCGATCAGCAAGCGGACGCTGCAGCGGCGGCTCGGCGACGAAGGCGCGAACTTCAAAACGCTGCTCGCGGAAGTTCGCGAGAAGCTCGCGTGGCATTACCTCGATCGCTCGGATCTGCCCTACAGTCAGATCGCTTTCCTGCTCGGCTACCAGGATCCGAATTCGTTCTTCCGCGCATTCAGTGAATGGACCGGAATGACGCCCGAAGCCGCCCGTTCGCGCACGGCGCGCTGATCGACGCCAGGCGGCGCGTTCCGTCGCCCAGCCACGGCGAATCAACCAGCGGCACCGCCGCGGTTCAGCCCGAAAATGAAATCCGCTTCGACCGATGCACCCTTCGGCAATTGCAGCACGCCGACCGACGAACGCGTATGGACGCCGGCGTCGCCGAGCACCGCGTACAACACGTCGGACGCGCCGTCGGCCACTTCGCTTTGCATCGTGAAGCCGGACGCGCTGCGCACGTACACGGTCATGCGCGGCACCGTCGCGATCGCATCGAGCGTGCCGCAATGCTTGCGGATCAACGACAGCGCGCGCAGCGCCGAGATGCCGGCCGCGCGGCGGCCATCGTCCAGCGAAACGGATTCGCCCACGACGCCGACGAAATGCACCACTTCCCCGATACGCGGCACCTGGCCGGCAATATAGGCCGTGCTTCCGTCGACCAGCACGGGCGTGTACTTTCCGCCGATCCTGATCGTTTCGTCCGGATCGAATCCGAATTCGGCTGCAACCTGTTTCAGCGTGTCATCCCTGTTCATCAGTGAATTCCCCAATCCCTCTGAAAAAAGATAAAGAATAATTGAGTCTCCGCAGCGTGTCTCGCCGGAGAAGATCGGACGCAAACGATTCAAGTCAAACCACTTCTCAGGTGTTCGAAGCAGTCGTGCATTGCCATATCGGCAATGGAATTCGTAGTCGGCGCAATTTTCTTTATCATTTCCGGTTGAAACCGCTATCATGTATGGACACAACCTGAAGAGTGATATATGGCAACTTACAAGGAACTGAAAGCTCAAATGGACGCTTTGGCCGAGAAAGCCGAAGCAGCGCGCGTCGCTGAATTCCAGGCGATCGTCGACGACATCCGCACCAAAGTCGCGGAATACGGCATTACCGAAAAAGACATTTTCGGTACGCGCCGCGGTCGGCCGGCCAAACAAGCGGGCGCTCCCGTGCAGGCAAAGTATCGCGATCCGAAGACCGGCGCGACCTGGTCGGGCCGCGGTCGCGCGCCGGCATGGATCAAGGATGCGAAGAATCGCAATCGATTCCTGATCCAGGAATAAGATTCCCGGCATGGTCCGGCGCGCGATTCAACGTGCTGTCCGGCGATTTGGGCATTGAGTGGGGCATCGATACCGGCGGGTTTCCAAGGCCGTTCCGGTTGACGAGGTTTTGCCCGATCGGCGTGTCGCGCACGGGTCAATCGACCGATCGTGCCGCACGCCAATCTTTCTTCAGCGTTCGTAATAGATCGCAAGCCAGACGGTTTGCATTTCGTCATGCGTCCACGCGACACGATGACGGCAATGCGGCTCGATCAGCACGTAATCTCCCGCGCGCATATCGAGCCGCGTTGCATCCGCTTCGAATTCGAGCACGGCCGCGCCGGACAGCAGCACGACCCATTCGGCGCGCGAGTCGTCATACCAGAACCCGTCCGGGCTCGCATGCCCCATCGATACGATTCGCTCGACGTTCACGTGCGGGCCCGTGACCAGCATGTCGATTCGCTCGTCGCCGCCGCGCCGCCCTTCGGCGCTGAATAAATTACCGGTTTGAAGTAGCATCGCCGCGCCTCGTCGTGGATGGTCGGGTAAAGATGCGGGTTTAAATGCGACGGGAAATGTTCGCTGCTGCCCGACATCGCCCGGGGTTGCACGCGCGTCGTTAAATTTTTTGTAAAAAAAGATGAAGAATGAGTGCAACTTTATCCACGCTCATTCACGGGTGCGATAAAGCACATCGCAACGATCTTTTAGCGACGCGCACGCCATCATGCGCCATTTCGGCAAAGCCGGTCGAAATCTGCCACGCCCGTGCGTCTGGCCGGCTATCCGGTATTGCCCTTGCAACACTCAGGTTTGCACGCAATGGTGACGATGTCGATCTTTGCGCCAACTCTGTTCGTCGCCTGCAATGTCGATCGCGAGGGCTTGTTCCCGGGAAAACCCCGCGTCGCGTGCAATTGAATTCGGCAAAGACCAGTCTGCCATCTGCGTCGATCAATGCCGACGAGCGTAGCGCGGAACCACTGCACTGCCCATTCCGGATACAGAGACAGTCGTCGCTTCCTGCCCAAGGCGACCTTGAAGCCGCTCGACGAACTTGCCACAATCCAAAAAATCCGCGAGTGCTATATCGTCGACTGAACTTTCCTTGCGCTCGGGCAGCGCGATCCGGGACGACCCGGACATCGAAGCATTCGTTCAGTTCAACGTCGGGTTGGTTCATATCATGCACGTAGCCGATTTTCGAACTGCCGGCCCTCACGAGATTCCCGTCTCGCTGATTCCGACGATCAATCGCCATCTCGTGCGGGCGGCACGAGTCCTGGTTCAACGCGACGACCGGTCCGTGCCGGTCCGTTGACAGCGGCGAGGCATGCCACGCCTGCCATCGCCTGAATCACCCCGGCGCTTCGGGCACACGCTTCGCCGCCTGTTTGAAGGCCCGCTTGGCAACCGCCGTCAAACCCGCCCCCTCAACCAGCCCAGCAACGCCGCCTGCGCACTCCCGTCCGCCACCGGCGCCGGCGTCAACAGGTAGTAATCCGATCCATCCTCGACGAACCCCATCGGCGCAACCAGCACACCGCTTTCGATGTCGTCGCGCACCAGATGCCACGGCCCGATCGCCACCCCGAGCCCCGCGACGGCTGCCTGCAGACTGAAGTAGAAGTGATCGAACCGCTGCCCGCGCCCGTTCGCGGCCGGCTGCTTCGCCGCCGCCGCCCACGCGTGCCATGCGTCCGGCCGGGTCCGCGTATGCAGCAGCGCAGCGTCGGGCTTCAACGCGCGGCCGCCGCGACGCGATGCAAACCACGCGCCGACCTTGTCCGGCCGGCAAACCGGCCCCACCCGTTCGGCGAACAGATGTTCCGCGTGATACCCGGCCGGCCACGCGAAATCGTTGCGACGAATCGCCATGTCGATACCGTCGTCGAACGAGAACGGCCCGCCCGCGGCGGCCAGATGGATATCGACGCCCGCATGCCGCGCCTGGAAATCCGGCCAGCGCGGAATCAGCCAGCGCATCAGGAGCGTCGGCTCGCACGACAGGACCGAACGTCGCGCACGGGCGGCCTCGGTGCGCAATGCGTGGGCGGCGTGACGCATCAGCCCCAGGCCATCATGGACGGCCTGGGCGAGCGTGCGGCCGGCATCGGTCAGGAACACGCGACGACTGCGTCGCTCGAACAGCGCCACGCCCAGGTCGTCCTCGAGCAGACGTACCGCGCGGCTGACCGCGCCATGGGTCAGGCACAGCTCGTCGGCCGCGCGGCTGAAATTCTCGTGACGCGCCGCCGCCTCGAAACAACGCAGCGCCATCAGCGACGGCAGGTTCGTCCGAATCGACTGTGATTCAGACTCACCATTCTGGTCAGAAAACATCGTTTTCCCCGATGAAGCATGATGGATACGATTGTGCCATCAACCCATTCATCGCTGGAGCAACACCATGACCGAACTGATAGTCGTAGTCACCATTACGCTGCTGGCCGTCATCAGCCCGGGGCCTGACTTCGCGATGGTCACGCGCAACAGCCTGATGCTGTCGCGTCGTTCCGGCGTGTTCACCGCATGCGGAATCGGGCTCGGCGTGACGGTCCACGTGAGCTACACGCTGCTGGGCGTCGGGCTCCTGATCCGACAATCGCTGTGGCTCTTCAACGCCGTCAAGCTGATCGGCGCGATGTACCTGATCTACCTCGGCGCAAAGATGCTCATGACGAAAGCCGGCGACGCGCAAGCCGACACCCGCGTGGCGCCGCTGTCCGATCTCGCCGCGCTGCGCACGGGCTTTCTGACCAACGCGCTGAATCCCAAAACCACGGTGTTCATCGTCAGCCTGTTCATGCAGGCCGTGCGCCCCGACACGCCGCTGATCGTGCAGATCGGTTACGGCGCATTCATCGCGGCCGCACATGCCGGCTGGTTCAGCCTCGTGGCGATCTGTTTCTCCGCCACGGCCGTCCGCGATCGCCTGCTGTCGCTGCGGCACTGGATCGATCGCACGTTCGGATGCCTGCTGGTGAGCTTCGGCGTCGCGCTCGCCATCGCACGCGGCGGGCGCTGACCCTCGGCCCGCGCGGATGCAGCGCGCGGCGACATCAGAACGTGCGCGCAATCGCCCGCGCTTCGTCGATCGCGCGGCTGCGGTCGACCTTCCCGTCCGGGAACAACGTGCGCTCGACGACGATCCCGGTGACGTCCGTCACGCCCACGAACCTGAGCCACGTTTCCATGTAAGGGCGCTGCAGATCGAACTCGGCAGCCGGCGTCAACGACCCCGGCGACTGATAGGCCAGCCCGCGCGCGTAGACCACCGCCGCCTTTTTGCCGATCAGCTTGCCGGCAAAACCCGCTGCATCGAACGTGAACAACACATCCTTCTGCGAGATCACGTCGATCAGGTGCTTGAGTTTGTACGGAATGCTGAAATTCCACAGCGGCACGCCGAACAGGAACTTGTCCGCTGCGTGGAACGGCGCCGCGAGCCGCTCGATCTGCCGCCACGCAGCCGCCTGCTCCGGCGTCAATGCCGTGCCGCTCAATCCCGCATATTTCGCGGCCAGCGCGGCGGCATCGAATTCAGGCATCGGCAGATCCCAGATATCGAGCTTCCGAATCTCGTGATCGGGATGCGCTTGCCGGTATGTGTCGAGAAACGCGTCGCATACCTCGATGGACGCCGAATATGCCTTGTTGGGTGAGCCTTCGATATAGAGCACGCGTGTCATGACGCCGGTCCTTGCCAGAAGTGACGACGGCGCGCGGGATGCGCGCTCGCCCACTGCACTTCGCAGCCTAGCGGGTCGGCCTATAATCCAGAAATGATATTAATTGATCGAATTAACCCGGATTGGTGATGAATGAACCCTCCTCTCGACACCGCGCTGCTTCATACGTTCGTTGCAGTCGCCGACGTGCGCAGCTTCACCGGCGCCGGGCGCCGGCTGAACCTCAGCCAGTCCGCGGTCAGCGCGCAGATCGTGCGCCTCGAGCAACAGGTCGGCCAGACACTGCTCGTGCGCAATACGCGCAGCGTGACGCTCACCCCACACGGCGAAACGCTGCTCGGCTACGCGCGTGCGATGCTCAACCTGAGCGCGGAAGCGCGCGCCAGGCTGGGAACGGGTAACGCGGTCGACGTCAAGCTGCGGATCGGCGTGTCGGAGGATTTCGCAGGCGGCTGGCTGCCGGACCTGATGCGCCGCCATGGCGCCGCGCGACGCGGCCTGCGGCTGGAGCTCGTCGTCGATATCGGCGACAGCCTGTTTCGACGGCATGCCGACGGCGAATTCGATCTCGTGATCGGCAGCCGGTGCTCGCACTCGGGCCATGGCGCGACGTTGTGGCAAGAGCCGCTCGTCTGGGCGTTCGCGCGGCATGAGCCGCTGCCGGAAGGCGACGTGCCGCTCGCGTGCTTCCCCGATCCATGCCCGTATCGCGGCGCCGCCATCACGGCGCTCGCGCTGGCCGGCATGCGTTACCGGATCGCGTGCGAAAGCCCGAGCGTGACCGGCATCCGGACCTTCGCACGGGCCGGCATCGCGATCGCACCGGTGCCGCGCAGCGCGATCGACGACACGCTTCGCGAACTCGGCTTGCCCGAAGGCTTGCCGGCGCTGCCGGAGATGGAATTCGTGATGATGCACGACGCGCGGATGCCGGCGGCCGTCGAATTCGCCGCAATGATCCTGGACGAAACGGCCGCCCGCACCGGAGCAAGTACGCGCAACCGGGCGTAGCGGGCAGCGCCCGCGGGCGTCCCGCCGGCGCCGGCCCCTGCATGGCGTCCCGCCCGGCTCGAATAGCGGATGGCGACCGCCTTCAAATCACCTCGAAACGCAACCCGGCATGGCGAACCAGGCGCTCGATATAGCGCTCGTCGAACATCGTCGCGGGCGTCCAGAAACCGCCGCCGCGGCCGGTCTTCACGCCGTCGCGGCGGCAATCGAGCGTGAGGCCGAGCGCGGCCTGACCGAGCATCTTGCCGGTGGAGCCGTAGCCGGGATCGCGATCGCCGGTGACTTTCACGCGCAAGATTCGCCCGTCGTCGGTGCGGCCGAAGAAGCGCAAATCGTAGCGGCCGGCCCGTTGAGCGTCGACGCTCGGCCCCTCGCCGGGTTTCGGCAGCAGGAAGCGCGCCATCAGGCTGCGCACCGGCCCGATGAGGACGCCCACCATGAATGCGCCGAGGCCCGCCACCATCGTCAGCGCGGTCACGCGTCCTTTCAGGCCCGTGCCCGTCATCACGGCCTCGTCATAGGTGAAGCGGCTGCCGTACGCATTGCCCGCCAGCGCATTGGAGCGGTGCACGACGCGCTCGTTGATCGCGGCCATCACGAACGGTGCGATCCACGCGCCGCAGTCGCGATCGAATTCGGCGGATCGCACCGCGTGCTGCCGCACCGTGAAACCATGCCGTTGCGGGCACAACGAATAAGGATCGAGCAGTTCGCGCCGCAATGCCGGATCCGCCGCCGCCTCGCGCACGACGTTGATCACGCTGGCCACGGTGCCGCCCGACGCACCGCCCTTCAGCGTTTCGACGCGCATCTTCACATGAGCGGCCGGCTCGCCCCACTGCTGCCGCGCCTGTTGCTGCAGGAAGAACACGCCCATGTCGGAAGGCACCGAATCGAAGCCGCAGCAATGCACGATGCGCGCGCCCGATTGCCGGGCCGCGGCTTCGTACCGGTCGATCATCCGCCTGATCCACTGCGTCTCGCCGGTGAGATCGCAATAGTCGGTGCCGGTTTGCGCGCAGACCCTGACCAGCGGCTCGCCGTACAGCGCGTAGGGGCCGACGGTGGACACGACCACCCGCGTTTGCGCGCACAGTGCCTGAAGCTGCGCTTCGTCGGCCGCGTCGGCGACGATGATCGGCACCGACTGCCCGGCCGCGCCGAGCGTATCCCGGACCTGCCTGAGCTTCGCGTCGGAGCGGCCCGCGATCGCCCAGCGCAACGTATCGCCGGCGCCCGCGTCCGACAGGTAGTCGGACAGATAGCGGGTCAGGATTTGCCCGACGAAACTGGTGGCGCCAAATACGACGAGATCGTAGGTCGGTTGAGGCATGGACGACTCCTTCCGTGCGCGCACGTCGCACGCATCCGTATCGTTAGCGTGGCTTTCCGGATTCGTCGAACGCCCTCAAAGGCGTCGGCAGATTCAGGACCAGTTGCGCATCCTTGACCACGTCGAGACGCATGATTGTGGATGCGCCGAGCCCGTCGAGCAACTGGCTCAGCGGCCCGCCGTGCCGCACCAGCTCGACGTTGCGCGGCAACAGGCGCTGCGCGAACGACAGCATGTTGGTCTGCACCGACGACTGATGCCATTCGCCGTCGATGCGATTGACCATCGTCGTCGTACCCATGTGCGATTGCGACGGGACGTGGGTCAGCGTCGACAGCGGCACGCTCAGGCTCAGATCCGGCCGCCCGCCCGGGCCGGCGATACGCGCGCGCGCGGTGGCATCGATGTTCACGTCGATCTCGGCGAGCCACTTCGGCAACTGATAGCCGTGTACGCCACGTACCCGCGCAATGTCCGTCGTGACCGGCAGCGCCAGCACGTGCGCGAAGAAACTCCGGCGCCGCATCGAGTCGATCAGTTCCAGCGCGTGCGAACCTGTCGCGCCGGGCCGGCGAATGACCACCGCGACCGATACTTCGTCATACGGATCGTTGTCGCAGACCGAATACGAAAAGAACGTCAGCGCGACGAGCCCGTATCCGGGCAGCGCCCGCAGCGGTTCGAGCGGGATCGGCAGCATGGTCCGCAAGCGGTCGAGCGGTGCAAGGAACAGCAGTTGAATGCTGCTGGAACGGTAGTAGAAGTTCGGCGCCCAGGTCGGGCCCACGCGTGACGCCACCTGACGCTTCGGAATTCGCCGGAAAAAATCGATGTTCCCCGCCGCGGGATCGCGCGCCACCGCGTCCAGGTCCGGATTCATCCGGAACCGGTCGTAGTACCCGCCCTCGGGCACGTCGACCGTGTGCGGCCCGAATTCGACCTGTGTAAAACGTCTGTCCATGTTCGTCGCCTCTCGTCGATGCTCGACCGTGGCAGGCGAAATCCACGGCCTGCCGATTCACTGCCGTCAGCAAGGACTCTAAGCTTCAAGTCAGCTTCAAGGTCAAGGCGATGAGTAGAGGAAGATGTCGGACTGCGGTGGCGCGACGGCTCGTCCCGTACACGGCCGGCATTCGGTCACCGTCGGCGGAACCCGCTTGGCTTATAGTGCGGAGTGCCCATTCAACCAGGAGAATGCCAATGAAACTGCAGGCCGGCGGTCCATTCGAAGTGAAGCTGAATCCGGAATCCCTGAGTCGCGTCGCCGAACCCAGCGGGCTCGGCCGCATGTCGCTGGACAAGCATTTTCACGGCGATCTGGAAGCCGTCAGCCAAGGCGAAATGCTCGCGTTTCGCAGCAGCGTTCAGGGTTCGGCCGGGTACGTGGCGATGGAAACCGTCACAGGCGTGCTCGGCGGACGCAAGGGCAGTTTTGTCCTGCAGCACAGCTCCACCATGACGCGCGGGCAGCCGGCGCAGTCGATCACGGTCGTGCCCGATTCCGGCACGGACGAGTTGCTCGGGCTGTCCGGTTCGATGCACATCGACATCGACAACGGCCGGCATGCGTACCGCTTCGACTACGCGTTGCCGGACGCACCGCAATAAGCGCGCCCGTCACGCGAGCGCCGCTTCGCGCAGACGGAACTGGGCGACCGCCGCACTCAGCCGCGCGCCCTGTTCGTCGAGCGACAGCGCCGCGGCCGCCGCCTCCTCGACCAGTGCGGCATTGCGCTGCATCGTCTGCTCCATCTGGATCACCGCGGCGTTCACCTGTTCGATGCCCGACGACTGCTCGTCGAATGCCTGGCTGGTTTCGCCCATGATCGTGTTGACGCGCTCGACCGCCGCAACCAGCTCGGCCATCGCCGAGCCGGCCAGTGCGACGAGGCCGCTGCCATCTTCGACGCGTCGCGCGGAATGGCCGATCAGATCGCGGATTTCCTTCGCCGCCGCCGCGCAACGTTGCGCGAGCCCGCGCACCTCGCTCGCGACGACCGCGAAACCGCGCCCTTGCTCACCCGCGCGCGCGGCTTCGACGGCGGCGTTCAGCGCGAGGATGTTGGTCTGGAACGCGATGCTCTCGATCACGCCGACGATGCCGGAGATGCGTGTCGAGCTGTGCGAAATTTCCGACATCGTCTCGACGACGCGCTGCATCGCTTCGCCGCCGCGCGATGCAATGCCGGCCGCGCCCTCGACGTAGGTGCGCGCATCGCGCGCGTTGTCCGCGTTCTGGCGCACGGCCGCCGTCAGTTGCTCGACGCTCGCGGCCGCCTGCTGCAGCGACACGGCCTGCTGCTCGGTGCGCGCGGACAGGTCGACGTTGCCGCTCGCGATCGTGCGCACGTCGCCGACGATCGTCTCGGTGCTCGCGCGCACCTGGCTGACGGTCTCGACGAGGCCGTCCTGCATCCGCTTCAGCGCATTCAGCAGATACGCCATCTCGTTCTCGCCCGGCACGACGACGGTGCCGGTCAGGTCGCCCTTCGAGATCTTTTCGAACTGGTCGACCGCGAGATTGATCGGCCCGATGATCGCCTTCGCGAGCACGCGCTGCGCAACGAAGCCGACGACGAGCGCCAGCACCGCGACCGCCCCCATCCCCCATACGATCCGGTGGAAATTCGCACCGGCCGCATCGTAGCGCGCCTTCTGACGCGTGACCTGGAACGATTCGAGCGCGTCGATCGCCTCCTGGTAGGCGGCGAACAATGCCGGCGGCGCGGTGCGCTGGGTGTCGAGGAAGTTGAACGCGTCGTCGCCGTCGAGCTGCGACAGTGCCTTCAGGAACACGCGATCGAGCAGCGCGCGCCGGCGATTCTGCAGCGTGTCGAACAGCGCCTGCTCGCCGGCGTCGCGCGGATGCAGGCGCGTGTACGCGTCCAGCTCGTCGTCGCTCTGCTTGAGCAGCGTGTGGAGTTGCGCGACTTCCGCCTTCGCGGGCTGGCCGGCGCTGATGATCTGCGCGACGTCGCTCATGCGTTCGCGCAGCACCAGCATTCGCTCGGAGCTGGTCTTCAGATGCAGCAGCGACGCGGTATCGTCACGGTACATCGCCTCGAGCGAACCGTTGCCCATATAAAGCGCCGCGATGCCTGCGCCGACCACCAGCACGAGCAGCACGGTGTAGCCGGCGATGGTCGCGACGAGTCCACCACGGATAGTGAGTTGTTTTCGCATGACGTTCCCTTGAGCCGGCCGGGCACGGCCAGCGGCGAATGTGAATTCCGGAACACGAACGACGCGCGCCGTGACGCAAGACGAGGCGCGGGGGCTGCGAACGGGTTAACGGCGCGGGGAACGGGCGGCTTTTATCCGCACGCGACGCGAATCTTGACGATTGCGACAGAGGGAAGGAGGCAGCAGCGCGGCTACCGGCCGTCGCCGAGCCTGGAACGAATCTCGTCGATCGACAGGTCGCGCTGGTGCGTGGCGATCTGCCAGACCTTTCTCCACGCAGCCTTCACCATCGGCCGCCGGTCGCGGTACGGCATGTCGGCGGGCGCTTCCAGCGGGATCGCTTGCGCCGCGAGCGCCCGCCCACAAGTCGAATCGGTGTCCTGGACATACACGTGCAAAAACGCCGGCATCGGACCGCGCAGGCCGTCTGCGCCGCCGATCACCACGACGGCGGCCGATCCGGATCTCGGCAGGCAAACCGGTACGGAATCCGCCCTCCGCGTCGAACACCGCGCGGATGAAGACGATCAGGTTGCGCGGATCCGCAACGACGATCCGCGGCGTGACGGTATGCCGTCCATCGAGCTGGAATGGGGCCATGACGTGCGACCGCCGACGAGGGTCCAGGCTGGATTGTCCTCCTCGAGCGGCAGCCTGCAAAGCGGACACCGGGTATCGACCACGCACGTCCGCGTGCATCGCCTCATGCGTCGGTCTCGTAAAACAGCCCGTATTCGCCGTGCGTTCGCCTGATGCGCGCGAAGCCGGGTTCGCCCAGATGCATGCCGGCGATCAGCAGCCCTTCCGAGCTGACCCGATCCAGCAGCCGCGAACGCGTCGTCGCCGCTTGCGACGCATCCTGATCGAATGCGATCGCGACGTCCGGTCGTTCGATCTGGATGTGCGGAAAATGCACGATATCGCCCCACACGAGCAGGCCCCGATCGCCGGATTCGAGCAGGTAGCCGGTGTGTCCGTCGGTATGTCCCGGTAGGGATATCGCAGCGATCCCCGGGAGCACCTCGCCTTCGTCGACGGTCCGGAGCGCGTCGCCGTACGCATCGAATGCGTGACGCGCGATCCGGAAATTGCCACGGGCGCGCTCGCTTGCGCGGCTCAGGTTGCCGTCGTCGCGCCAGAATCCGACCTCGCGTCGATGCGCGACGAGTTCCGCATTCGGAAACGCAACCTGTCCGGCGGCATTGAGCAGCCCGCCGACATGGTCGGGATGGGCGTGGGTGAGCAGGACGGTGTCGATCGCGGCAGCGTCGATGCCGGCCAGCCGCAAATTGTCCATCAGGCGGCCGCCCCATTGCCTGATGCCGCCGGCCCCGGCGTCGACGAGAATCGTGCGGCCCGCACCGCGCACCACGTAGCAGTTGATATGCACGGCGGACGGCTCGTGCTGCCCGGCCGCGCGCTGCATCGCGGTAGCGTCGGACACGTCGATATTCGACAGGAAATCGAGGCTGGCCGTGAGGTAGCCGTCGCTGATCGCGGTGATCGTGAAATCCCCGACACGCCGGCCGGGAAACGTAACGTTGGACATCCTGCTTCTCCGCAGCGGCTAGTTTCGGGCGTGAAGGTTCGGCGCGGCATGACTAAAACAACGGATGCGCGCCGTCAGGCCCGTGCGGCGAACGATCGCGCGATCCAGCGCTTCCATGAACGCGCTCATGACCGCGAGCGGGCGACACGACGCCTCGCGATACTGGATTTCCGCGTAAACCGGATGCCCGCATCCGTGCCGGACCGCCACGTAAATGACGTGGACGTTCCGGACTTCTGCCTGGAGAACCGCCGTACAGAGTTCGACGCAGTCGGCGGACAGTTCGGCGAGGCGCGCATCGGGCGGCATGCGGTCCGCATCGATATGGAACGTCACGTTAGGCATCGCGGGCCTGCTTCGTCAGTTGCGGCGTCATCGGCGCATACAGGTCGAGGCCGGCCGGCAGGTTCCCGGCAAGCGCGGCGTCGCGGCGCGGCAGGACCGCGAGCCAGCGACGCGCCGGGCACTGCGCCAGCGCCACGGCTTGCATGGCCAGCGGCTTCAGGCCCAGCCCGATCAGCGGATCGGGCCCGCCGGCACTCAGCGCGAGCAATTCGCCGGCATCGACCGCCGGTGCCCGACCGATATCGCCGTAGAGATTGCGGTGCCAGTCGGTGATGTGTTGCTGCCAGCGCGCGAAATTGCCGCCGCCCTTCTGCCGATATTCGTCTCCGGTCAGCACGTCGAGGCCGTCGATCGTGTGAATGGCCAGGTAGACGGGGCAGCCGTCGCTTACCGCCCTGAAACGCTGCGACGTGTGGAAGCCGGTCACCGAGATGAGGGCCGGCAGCTTGTCGGCACTGTAGAAGTCATTCCATTCGGCTTCGCTGGCAGGGTCGGCGAAGCTGCATTCCACGGTGTAGATCATCGGATTGTCCTTCGTGACGGATGTGCATCCTGGGCTTCGAATGCGGGATATTCAGTGCAGTGACGTAATGCTAATCTGCTGTTTTCCGCGCAGATATCGACTTAAAATCAGCCTTCAGTGATATTTGATCAAGCAGGCCGTCGAGCGCACTCACCAACTCGATCCCGATGCGACGCAAGATTCCGAGCAATTCCGCGCTCCTGGCCTTCGAGGCGGCGGCCCGACACGGCAGTTTCGCCCGCGCCGCCGACGAACTGGCCCGCACCGAGGGCGCCGTCAGTCGCCAGATCGGCCGGCTGGAGGCGTTTCTGGGCGTGACGCTGTTCGAGCGCGTCGGCAACCGCGTGCGGCTGGCGCCCAACGGCACGCGATACGCGGTGCAGGTGCGCGAGATTCTCGATCGGCTGGAACGGGACAGCCTGTATCTGATGGGCCAGCCCGTGGAAGGCGCGAGTCTCGATATCGCCGCGATTCCGACCTTCGCGACCCGCTGGCTGATCCCCCGGCTGAAGCGCTTTCAGGATCGGCATCCGACCATCACCGTGCACATCGCCGAACGGATGGAGCCGTTCCTCCTGGCCGGCAGCGGATTCGACGCAGCCATTCATTTCGCGCATCCGGCGTGGGCCGGCATGCATCTGCATCCGCTGCTGGAAGAGGTGCTGGTGCCCGTCTGCAGCCCGTCGCTCCTCGAAGACGCTGGCGCGAACCCGTCGCTGGATGCGCTCCCGCGCCTTCACCGGCGGCAGAATCCGGATGCGTGGCAGATCTATGCGCAGGAGGCCGGCATCGTGCTGACCAATTCGGCGGTCGGCCCGCGATACGATCTCCATTCGATGCTGATCGAGGCCGCGCTGGCCGGCCTCGGTGTCGCACTGGTGCCGCGCCTTTACATCGGGGCCGAGCTTGAGCAAGGGCGTCTGGTCGCGCCCTGGCCGGACGGCAAAGCGGTGACAAAAAACTTCTGCCTCGTGCTGCCCGAGCCGATCGAATTGAGCGCGGCGCCGGTACAGGCGTTTGCGGAATGGGTGCTTGGCGAGGCGCGGGATTCGGTACGTTGATGCCGTGCCCGAAGTTCATCACCACACGGATCAGGAACGTCATTCACACATGATGCAGACGGAAATCGAAATACCGGGGCCTGTCGGCCCGCTGAGCGGCACGCTGTCGTCTCCAGCGGCGGGCGATGCTCCGGTGGTGCTGATCGTGCCGGGATCGGGTCCGACCGACCGGAACGGCAACGGACCAAACGGCCTTCAGGCATCGACTTACCGGTTGCTCGCCGAAGGATTGCTCGGCCAAGGTATCGCGTCGGTTCGCATCGACAAGCGCGGCATGTACGGTAGCGCTTCGGCGATCGCGGAAGCGGACGACGTCACGATCGACGACTACGCGGCAGACGTCCGCGCGTGGGTGGCGGCCATCCGTGCGCGGACCGGTGCGCGCCGCGTATGGGTGCTGGGGCATAGCGAGGGAGGATGGGTCGCGTTGTCGGCGGCGCGGCAAACCGCCGACATCCACGGCCTGATCCTCGTGTCCACGCCGGGGCGGCCGCTCGCACAGGTGTTGACGCAGCAACTGCGGTCGAACCCCGCGAATGCCGCCGTTCTGGGCAACGCGATGTCGATACTCGAATCGCTCGAAGCCGGGAAGACGGTCGACGCAGCCACGATCGATCCTGCACTGATGCCGTTGTTCAGGCCGCAGGTTCAGCGGTTCCTGATGAGCGAACTGGCCATCGATCCGGCGGCCCTTCTGGCCGGGTATGCGAAACCGGTGCTGATCGTGCAGGGCGCGCGCGATATTCAGGTGGGCGTGCAGGACGCGCAACGGTTGAAGGACGCGAGTCCAGGCGCCCGGCTGACGATCGTCGCGAATGCCAATCACGTGCTCAAGGCCGTTCACACGGATACGCTCGACGACAATCTTGCCGCGTATTCGAACCCGGATCTCCCTTTGGCAAGCGGTGTGGTGGAAGCCATTGCGGCGTTCGTTCAGGCATCGCCAGACGATCGGTGCGCGCGCCACGCGTTTCCGCAACAAAAAACCGAGCGATGATCCACACGATTCGATTCCGGGTTCGACCGGTTTATCACGGTAGCGATCTGCTGGTCGAAATACTCGACGACCATCGTGCGGCCGACTTTCCCGACGTCGCCGCCATGCTCCGGGATGCGCTGCATTCCGTCCGGCTCGCGCATCCGGACGGCCTCGACGACCCGCAGATCGCCGGGTCGCAGGACCGCTATTTCAGCTATTGGTCGTATGCCCGCGGCCACTATGAAATCGACGACGATCTCTGGGGATGGTGCGTGACCGCGCCGGTCAACAATCGGGCCATCGTCGCTGACATCGAACAGGCGCTGCTGGCGACCGGACGATTCGTCAAGGAAGCCGCGGATGTCGGCAAGTTTGCATAACGCCAACGGACCACATCCCCCGACACGTCGCCCCTACCCCGCTAATCCAGATACGGCGCCAATACGCCCCCGATCCAGTCCATGAAAGCCCGCACGCACGGCGAAAGGTTGCGCCGATGAGCGACGGCGAGCGATGCGGCGAGCGGCTCGGGCCGCCAGTCCCCGGCAACACCTCGACGAGCGCGCCGCGTCGACATAGGCGCAGCCGCACTTCATCGTGGCTTCGGCACGGGGACTTGCACTTGCAGAGCGATCTGTGTCAAAGCCGGCGTGCCTGCGATGCGCGCTTACATCCGGTAGCCCGGTTTTTTGTACAGCGTTGCGGCACGCGCCTCGATATCCGGACGATAGACTTCTTCCTTCCACCTATCCGAGGGAATTTCCTCGAAGCCGACTGACACGGACTCCTGACCATAACCGAGTATCGTCATCACGTCGCGTGTGATGGCGTCCGCCAGACGTTGCTTCTGCTCCTCGGTTTTCCCGGGCCACGCTTTGACGATGATGTGGGGCATAGCGTTCTTCTCCGACATTCGACAACGGCCGCATGCGCGCGGCCGTACTCAATAGGCCTGATTCGTGGGCCGGAACAGCACTTCGTTGATGTCCACGTCGTCGGGCTGGCTCATCGCGTATTCCACCGCGCGCGCGAACGCCGATGCCGGGATGGCCTGCTGATACACCTGGCTCATGCCCTTCGCGACGTCCGGGTCGGTAATGGTCCGGGTCAGCTCGGTCGCCACCGCCCCCGGCGACAGGATGGTCGTGCGGATGTTGTGCGGCTTGACCTCCTGCCGCAAGCCTTCGGTCAGCGCGCGCACCGCATGCTTGGTCGCCGCGTACACGGCGCCGCCCGGGCCGACCTTGTGCCCGGCCACGGACGACACGTTGATGATGTGCCCGCCCTTCTGCCGGATCATGTGCGGCAGCGCGGCGGCGATGCCATACAGCACGCCCTTGATGTTGACGTCGATCATCCGGTCCCATTCGTCGACGTGCAGGCGTTCGAGCATCGAGCTCGGCATCAGCCCCGCGTTGTTCAGCATCACGTCGATGCGGCCGTGCAGGTTGACCGCGCGGTCGACCAGGCGCTGGACTGCGTCGCGTTCGGTGACGTCCGTTTCGAGCATCGCTTGCCGTCCCGCGCCGATTTCGTCGGCGAGCCGCTCCAGCCGGTCCACGCGACGCGCGCCGAGCACCAGCTTCGCACCACGTTGCGCCAGATGCCGCGCGGTTTCTTCGCCGAGGCCGCTGCTCGCGCCGGTAATAACGACGACCTTGCCGTCGATGTTGTCGGTCATGATGTTCCTCTCTTCAGTTGCGCGCAGGTCACGCCGCGCGCCGTGAAAACACATCCTTGAACACGGGCATCGCCGAAAAGACGTTCGGCCATCCCGCGTAGAACGCCAGTTGCGTCAACGCCTCGGATGCCTCGGCCTGCGTGAGCCCGTTGTCCATCGCGCGGTTCAGGTGATACGGGATCTGCGCCACCTGGCCGTTGGCGACGAGCGCACTCACCGTCACCAGGCTGCGGTCGCGCGGCGCGAGCCCCGGGCGAAGCCACAGGTCGCGAAACAGCGCATCGGTCGTGTACTCGACCACGCCCGGCGCGACGGCGCCGAAGTTTTCCGCGACCGTCCGTGCGCGCTGCGCCTCGGCCGCCTCGTTCAGCGGCAGCGGCGTGGCGTCCGCCGGCGCAAGCTGATCGGGCCCGATGCCGCGTTCGTCATAGACGTGCTTGACGACGATCGACGCGGCGCTCGCGTGGGCCCATCCCGCGTAAAAGGCCAGGTGCGCGATCATTTCCGATATTTCCGCGGGCTTCACGCCGTGATCCAGCGCGAGGCGGACATGCAACGGCATCTCGACGGTCTGGCCGCGGGCGATCAGCACCGACAGCGTCACGATGCTGCGATCGCGCGGCGACAGGTGCGGCCGCTTCCACAAGCCGTCGAACACGGTGTGCGTCGTGTATCGCTCGAAGGCCGGGGCGACCGCTTTCAAATCGGGGGAAGACAAGGGTTCCTGCATGGTGTCGGTCCTTTGCATGTGAGTGCACGCGGCGGCGAGCAGCGCCAGGCCCGTCGCGGCGACGAACCGCAACGGGCGACGCGTGCGATCGTCACCGTGCGCCGTATTGCACATCGGTGACGGGTTCGGGCCGGTTGACGTTGCGTCCATCGCTTTTCGCCCCGTCAACCGACGCGGCCAACGACCTCCAGCCGGCATCGGAGTCAGGGCAGCGGGCGCGTTCATTGCGGTTCGCCGCTACCGAGGTATTGCTCGTCCGTCACCTTGTCCAGCCAGTCGACGTTCTTGCCGTCGAGCGCTTCCTGAATCGCGATATGGGTCATCGCGGTGGTCGACGTCGCGCCGTGCCAGTGCTTGTGACCGGGCGGGCACCAGATCACGTCGCCCGCGCGGATTTCGACGCGCGGCTCGCCGTCGCATTGCGTCCAGCCGCAGCCGGCGGTCACGAGCAGCGTCTGGCCGAGCGGATGCGTGTGCCATGCGGTGCGTGCGCCCGGCTCGAACGTCACGCTGGCGCACGACACGCGCGCCGGCGGCGGCGGTGCGTTCAGCGGGTCGATCCGGACCGTGCCGGTGAACCATTCGTCGGGGCCCTTGATCGAGGGCTGCGAGCCCGCGCGCTTCAGTTCCATGATGTCGTCCTCTACCGAAAAAGGTGCCGCATGGATCGCTCCGGCGGCCAGCCATCCCACTTTAATGACTCGCGATTCATGCGACTAGATGGCAAAATCGGCATAGGCCTATGCTGTGGTGCATGAATCAATGGAAGACTTCAACGACCTGGCGGCGTTCATGACCGTCGCGCGCGAGCGCAATTTCACGCGGGCGGCCGCGCAACTCGGCGTGTCTCAATCGGCGTTGAGCCGAACGGTGCGCGCGCTGGAGGGGCGCATGGGCATTCCGCTGCTGACGCGCACGACACGCAGCGTGTCGCCGACCGAGGCCGGCCAGCGGTTGCTGGAATCGATCGCCCCACGCTTTCAGGAAATCGAGGTGGAACTGGAATCGCTGCGCGCGATGACGGACCAGCCGGCCGGCAACGTCCGGATCACCGCGACCGACTATGCGGCGAACGAGTACGTGTGGCCACGGCTGCAACCGCTGCTGCGCCGGTATCCGGCGCTCAAGGTCGAGCTGGTGAACGACTATGGTCTGACCGACCTCGTCGCGGGTCGCTACGACATCGGCATACGGCTCGGCGACCAGGTTGCCAAGGACATGATCGCGCAGCGTATCGCGGCGGACATGACGATGTCGATCATCGGTTCTCCCGATTACCTCGCGTCCCGGCCCGCGACGAAAACGCCGCAGCACCTGACACAACACAACTGCATCAATCTGCGGTTGCCGACCAGAAACGCGCTGCTATCGTGGGAGTTGAGCAAGGGACGCCGCGAGTTGCAGGTTCGCGTCGAAGGGCAGTTGACGTTCAACAACGTCTATCAGATGGTCGACGCGGCGCTCGCCGGCTTCGGGCTCGCATATGTGCCGAAGGATCTGGTCGCGCATCACGTCGAAGCCGGCCGGCTCGGCTGGGTGCTGGAGGACTGGTTTCCGACGTTCGTCGGGCATCACGTCTATTACCCGAGCCGGCGCAAATCGTCGCGGGCGGTGGAGCTCGTGGTCGACGCGCTCAGGGCCGGGTATCAGCGCAACCCGCGGCAAGGATGAGCGGTCACGCCCGTGGTTCAGTAGCCGGCAGCTTCCGAAAGGCCATGCCCCATGCACGCGCTGCCGCAGGATCGAACGTAACGGGGTGGAGTCCCGGGCAAACGTGATCGGCCATCACGACCTCGATACGCGTGGCACGTCGAACCCCGCCGTCGCGCGACAGAATCTCGCCCGACGACATCGATCCCGTGCAGCGCATCACTTCGGAAACGCGCCCCTGCTCATCGTATCGAGCTGCCGGACGATTTCCGCGCGCAATTCGGCCGATATCTCGATGCTGTCGAGCAGTTCGGAAATCCACAACCCGTCGGCCGCGAGCCGGCAGATCATCAGCGTCGCGGCCTGCTCGAGCGGCACCGGGTCGGGTCGCGTCCATTCTCGCATCGGCACCGACCAGCGCGCGCGCGTGTCCTGCTCGGTGATCATCGACGCGACGAGCACACGCAGCACGTCGGTACTCGCGGCCGGATTGGCCGCATCGAGCACCGCATGCAGATACGCGCGCGCCGCCGCGCCGTCGCCGCCGGAATCCACCGCCATCCGCGCGGCCATCTGCGCGCCGAACCGCTCGGTCGCCTGCCCGAACAGCGCATCCAGCAGCCCCTGCTTGTTCGCGAAGTGATATTGCAGCGCGCCTTTCGTCACGCCGGCACGCTCGGCCACCGCATCGAGCGTCAATGCGGCCACGCCGTGATGCGTCGCGATCTCCGATGCAGCCGCCAGCAATTGCGCGCGCACCTGGTCCGGCGCTTTTTTTCGCCGCACGCCGGCCACGGCGGCAGCCGGCGGCGCCGATGATCCTTCAGGGGCCCGTGCGTCGGGCGCTCCGGCCGGTTCGACGGGCGCGGACACGTCGCGCGGCGCGGGTTCGAGGCGTTTTTTCATGGTGCGGATGGTAGCACTGCACGTCTCGAGATAAACATTCCGGCTGGATGGTATGATCCGCCGCATGAACAAATCGGCCCCCTCTCCCTGGTCCACGCTCGACACTGCCATCGCCCGTGGACGCGACGCACTCGTGCGCCTTCAGCAGCCCGACGGCAGCTGGTGTTTCGAACTCGAATCCGACGCGACGATCACCGCGGAATACATCCTGATGATGCATTTCATGGACCGGATCGACGACGTGCGCCAGGAGAAGATGGCGCGCTACCTGCGTGCGAACCAGCGGCTCGACACGCACGGCGCCTGGGATCTGTACGTCGACGGCGCGCCGGACGTGTCGTGCAGCGTGAAGGCGTACTTCGCGCTGAAGGCGGCCGGCGACAGCGAACAGGCGCCGCACATGATCCGCGCGCGCGACGCGATCCTGAAGCTCGGCGGCGCGGCGCGCTCGAACGTGTTCACCCGCATCCTGCTCGCGACGTTCGGCCAGGTGCCGTGGCGCGCGGCGCCGTTCATGCCGATCGAATTCGTGCTGTTCCCGAAGTGGGTGCCGATCTCGATGTACAAGGTCGCGTACTGGGCGCGCACGACGATGGTGCCGCTGCTGGTGCTGTGCTCGCTGAAGGCGCGTGCGCGCAATCCGCGCAACGTCTCGATCCGCGAGCTGTTCGTCACGCCCCCGGAACAGGAACGCCGGTACTTCCCGCCCGCGCGCGGCATGCGCCGGCTGTTCCTCGCGCTCGACCGCGCGGTGCGGCATATCGAGCCGCTGATGCCGAAGCGCCTGCGGCAGCGCGCGATCCGGCATGCGCAAGCGTGGTGCGCGGAACGGATGAACGGCGAGGACGGGCTCGGCGGCATCTTCCCGCCGATCGTCTACAGCTACCAGATGATGCAGGTGCTCGGCTACCCGGACGACCATCCGCTACGCCGCGATTGCGAAAACGCGCTGGAAAAGCTGCTGGTCACGCGGCCGGACGGCAGCGTGTATTGCCAGCCGTGCCTGTCGCCGGTCTGGGATACCGCCTGGAGCACGATGGCGCTCGAGCAGGCGCGCGGTGTCGCGGCGCCGGAAACCGGCGAGACGGCTGCCGGCACGTTGCGCGAACTCGACGAGCGCATCGCACGCGCGTACGACTGGCTGGCCGCGCGGCAGGTGAACGACCTGCGCGGCGACTGGATCGAGAACGTCCCGGCCGACGTCGAACCGGGCGGCTGGGCGTTCCAGTACGCGAACCCGTACTACCCGGACATCGACGACAGCGCGCTCGTCACCGCGATGCTCGATCGCCGCGGCCGCACGCATCGCCACGCGGACGGCACGAATCCGTACGCGCCGCGCGTCGCACGCGCGCTCGACTGGATGCGCGGGCTGCAATCGCGCAACGGCGGCTTCGCGGCGTTCGACGCCGACTGCGACCGCATGTATCTGAACGCGATCCCGTTCGCCGATCACGGCGCGCTGCTCGACCCGCCCACCGAGGACGTATCGGGCCGCGTACTGCTGTGCTTCGGCGTGACGAAGCGCGCGGAAGACCGCGCGTCGCTCGCGCGCTGCATCGACTACGTGAAGCGCACGCAGCAGCCCGACGGCAGTTGGTGGGGGCGCTGGGGCACGAACTACCTCTATGGCACGTGGAGCGTGCTGGCCGGTCTCGCGCTCGCGGGCGAGGACAAGTCGCAGCCCTATATCGCCCGCGCGCTCGACTGGCTGCGCGCGCGGCAGCACGCGGACGGCGGCTGGGGCGAGACGAACGACAGCTACCTCGACCCGACGCTGGCCGGCACGAACGGCGGCGAGAGCACGTCGAACTGCACCGCGTGGGCGCTGCTCGCGCAGATGGCGTTCGGCGACTGCGAATCCGATTCGGTGAAGCGCGGCATCGCGTATCTGCAGTCGGTGCAGCAGGAAGACGGCTTCTGGTGGCACCGCTCGCACAATGCGCCGGGCTTCCCGCGCATCTTCTACCTGAAGTATCACGGCTATACCGCGTACTTCCCGCTGTGGGCGCTCGCGCGTTATCGGCGGCTGGCGGGTGCTGCCGCGGCGCCCCCGGCCGCGGTGGCGGCCGCCGACACGGCGCTCGCCTGAGCGGTCGCGCGCCGGGGTGCGCCGACGCCCCCGGCGCGACCGCC
>NZ_JAKWFH010000075.1:0-30077 GCF_029522185.1 Burkholderia sp. IO2
CGGCGCGCGCCAGCCGGCCGCGAAGGGCGCGCCCCAGGCAACGGGCGAGCGCGCCCCGCGCCGCGAGCGTCCGCCGCGCGCCCCGGTCGCACCGAATCCCGTTCCGCCGATCACGTACCCGGAAAGCCTGCCCGTCTCGGGCAAGCGCGACGAGATTGCGCGCGCGATCGCCGATCATCAGGTCGTGATCGTCTGCGGCGAAACCGGCTCGGGCAAGACCACCCAGTTGCCGAAGATCTGTCTCGATCTCGGCCGCGGCCTCGGCGCCGGCGGCACGGGCCTGATCGGCCATACGCAGCCGCGGCGCCTGGCCGCCTCGTCGACCGGCCGCCGGATCGCCGAGGAACTCGGCACGCCGTTCGGCGAGGTGGTCGGCTACAAGGTGCGCTTTACCGACAATCTCGCGCCGGGCGCGTCCGTCAAGCTGATGACGGACGGCATCCTGCTCGCGGAGACGCAGACCGACCCGTTGCTGAAGGCGTACGACACGCTGATCATCGACGAGGCGCACGAGCGCAGCCTGAACATCGACTTCCTGCTCGGCTATCTGAAGGAAATCCTGCCGAGGCGGCCGGACCTGAAGCTGATCGTCACGTCCGCGACGATCGACGCCGACCGCTTCGCGCGCCATTTCGGCACCGACGCGCGCCCCGCGCCCGTGATCGAGGTGAGCGGGCGGCTGTATCCGGTCGAGATGCGCTACCGCCCGGTGGCCGAGGATCGCCCGGCCGTGAAGAACGCCGAAGGCACGGGCGGCCGCGACCGCGTGAAGACCGCGCGCGAAGCCGAGCGCGACCTGATGGACGCGATCGTCGACGCGGTCGACGAGCTGTGCCGCGAAGGCCCCGGCGACGTGCTGGTGTTCCTGCCCGGCGAGCGCGAGATCCGCGAGGCGGCCGAGGCGCTGCGCAAGCACCATCCGCCGCATACCGAGATCCTGCCGCTGTTCGCGCGGCTCTCGGCGGCCGACCAGGACAAGGTGTTCAAGGCGTCGAACGCGCGCCGCATCGTGCTCGCGACCAACGTGGCCGAAACCTCGCTGACGGTGCCCGGCATCCGCTACGTGGTCGATACCGGCCTCGCGCGCGTGAAGCGCTATTCGTACCGGAACAAGGTCGAGCAGCTGCAGGTCGAGTCGATCTCGCAGGCGGCCGCGAACCAGCGCGCGGGCCGCTGCGGCCGCGTGGCCGACGGCGTCTGCATCCGCTTGTACGAGGAAAGCGACTACCAGGCGCGCGCGCGCTTCACCGACCCGGAAATCCTGCGCTCGTCGCTCGCGTCGGTGATCCTGCGGATGAAGTCGCTGCACCTGACCGCGATCGAATCGTTCCCGTTCCTCGAGCCGCCGCCCGGCCGCGCGATCGCGGACGGTTATCAACTGCTGAACGAACTCGGCGCGGTCGACGACGACAACGCGCTGACGCCGCTCGGCCGCGAGCTCGCGCGCCTGCCGCTCGACCCGCGCGTCGGCCGGATGATTCTCGCCGCGCGCGACCAGCAGTCGCTGCGCGAGGTGCTGATCATCGCGAGCGCGCTGTCCGTGCAGGACCCGCGCGACCGCCCGATCGAAGCGCAGGAGCAGGCCGACCAGGCGCACCGCCGGTTCGCCGACGAGCGCTCCGAATTCCTGCAGTGGCTGAAGATCTGGGCGTGGTTCGAAGAGGCCGTCGCGCACAAGAAATCGAATCGCCAGCTGATCGATGCATGCCGGCAGAACTTCCTGTCGCACCTGCGGCTGCGCGAGTGGCGCGACGTCCATTCGCAGCTGCTGACGGTCGTGCGCGAGCACGGCTGGCGGCTCAACGAAGTCGAGGCCACCTACGAGCAGATTCATCTGGCCCTGTTGACGGGCCTGCTCGGCAACCTCGGGATGAAGGCCGACGACGATCCGCATTACCTCGGCGCGCGCGGCATCAAGTTCTACCTGTGGCCGGGCTCCGCGCTCGCGAAGAAGGCCGGCCGCTGGGTGATGGCGGCCGAACTCGTCGAGACGAGCCGGCTGTACGCGCGCTGCCTCGCGAAGATCGAGCCCGAGTGGGTCGAGAAGATCGGCGCGCACCTGCTGAAGAAATCGCTGTCGGAGCCGCACTGGGAAAAGCGTCCGGCGCAGGTCAGCGCATTCGAGCGCGCGACGCTGTACGGGCTGCCGATCTACCACCGGCGGCGCGTCGCGTTCGGCAAGCAGGACCCGGCGCGCGCCCGCGAGCTGTTCATCCGCGGCGCGCTGGTCGAAGGCGAATTCGACACGAAGCTGCCGTTCTTCGCGCACAACCGCAAGCTGCTCGCCGACATCGAGCAGCTCGAGCACAAGTCGCGCCGTCAGGACGTGCTGGTCGACGACGAACTGATCTACGCGTACTACGACCATGCGATTCCGGAAGGCATCCACACGGGCGCCGCGTTCGAGCGCTGGTATCGCGACGAGGTGAAGAAGGGCGGCCAGGCGGAGGACAAGCAGCGGCTGCTGTACCTGTCGCGCGACGACCTGATGCGTCACGAGGCGGCCGGCGTCACGACCGACCTGTTCCCGAAGCGCGCGACGATGGCGGGTGTCGAAATGGCGCTCACCTATCACTTCGAGCCGGGCACGCCGCGCGACGGCGTGACGCTCGCGGTGCCGCTCTTCGCGCTGAACCAGGTCGACGCGCGCCGCTGCGAGTGGCTCGTGCCGGGGATGCTGAAGGAAAAGGTCCAGTTGCTGCTGAAGTCGCTGCCGCAGAAGCTGCGCCGGCACTGCGTGCCGCTGCCCGAATACGCGGCCGGCTTCGTCGAGCGGATGGGCCGCGAGCGCTTCGGTGCGGGCGGGCTCGTCGAGGCGCTGATCGCCGACGTGCGCGGCGAGACGCAGGTCGCGATGAAAACGGCCGACTTCAAGCTCGAGACGCTGCCCGCGCACCTGTTCATGAACTTCAAGGTGATCGACGAGCACGGCCGCCAGCTCGCGATGGGGCGCAATCTCGCGCAGCTGCGCCAGGAGCTGGGCGCGCAGGCGCAGCAGCAGTTCCAGAAGATCGCGGCGGCGTCGACGATCGCGACCGGGGGCGACGCCGACGCCGGTCACGCGCTCGGCCACGCGTCCGCGTCGGCTGCCACGCCCGCGGTTGCCGCTCGCGGCGCGAAGGCCGGCAAGGGCGCCGCGCCGCAGACGACCGTCCCGGCGGAAACCGGCGCGACCGCGCTGTACGAAAACCTGACGACGTGGAATTTCGGCAAGCTGCCCGAGTTGCTGGAAATCCGCCGGCGCGGCCAGACGCTGTACGGCTATCCGGCGCTCGTCGACCGCGGCACGCACTGCGACGTCGAGGTGTTCGATTCGCCGGAGGAGGCCGCGCGCATTCACCGGGCCGGCTTGCGGCGGCTGTTCGCGCTGCAGCTGAAGGAGCCGATCAAGTTCCTAGAGAAGAATCTGCCGGGCCTGCGCGAGATGGCGATGCAGTACATGTCGCTCGGCACGCAGGACGAACTGCGCGACCAGCTGATCGACACGGCGCTCGACCGCGCGTGCCTGCAGGATCCGCTGCCCGACGACGACGCGAGCTTCCACGCGCGCCGCGACGAGGGCCGCAGCCGCCTGAACCTGCTCGCGCAGGAAATCGCGCGGCTCGTCGGGCAGATCCTGGCCGAATACGCGGGGCTCGTGAAGAAGCTCGCGCAGGCGAAGCCGTTCGCGCAGGCGCATGCGGATCTGCAGCAGCAACTGGCTGCGCTGGTCGGCAAGCGCTTCGTGATCGACACGCCTTACGCGCAGCTTGCGCATTTCCCGCGCTACCTGAAGGGCATCGCGCTGCGCATCGACAAGCTGAAGGCCGATCCGGCACGCGACGCGAAGCAGTCGGCCGAGCTGCTGCCGCTCGCCCAGCAGTACCAGCGCGCGGTGTCGCAGCGCGGCGGCGTCGCCGATGCGCGGCTCGCGGAATTCCGCTGGCTGCTCGAGGAATTGCGGATTTCGTTGTTCGCGCAGGAACTGCGCACGCCGATGCCGGTCTCTGTCAAGCGTCTGCACAAGGTCTGGGAGTCGATGCAGCGCTAGCGCGGCATCGGTCGACCGCGTCCGCCCCGGCGGCTGGCCCTGGCTGCCCCGGCCGGCCGCACGGCGCCTGCCGCGGCGGCGCGTCCGGCAGGCGGGGCGTGCGGCGAAGCGGCGCAATACCGGCATGGGTCAACCGGAGGGGCCCGCCGAACGTTCTACAATGACTGCTGTTCCACGACGTGAGTCTTCATGCGCACTTTCCTTTCCCTCGGCCGCACGCTCGCGCTGGCCGCCGCCGTACTGGCGCCCGCCGCCCACGCGAATAACGTGATCGTTCTCAACTCGGCCGAAGCGACGCTTTCCCTGATCGACCAGCAGACCCGCGAAGTCGTTTCCACGATGCCGACCGGCAAGGAACCGCACCATTTGATGGCGACGCCCGACAATGCGTCGCTGATCGTTGCAAATTCGGTCTCGAACAGCCTGATGTTCCTCGATCCGAAGACGGGCAAGCTGCAGCGCACCGTCGAAGGGATCGACGATCCCTACCAGCTCGGCTTCTCGCCCGATCGCAAGTGGTTCGCGGCGGCCGGCCTGCGGCTCGACCGCGTCGACATCTACGGCTACGACGGCCGCGACCTGAAGCTCGTGAAGCGCGTGCCGCTCGCGGTGATGCCGAGCCACCTCGCGTTCACGAAGGACAGCAAGACGCTGCTCGTGTCGCTGCAGGTGTCTGGCGAGATCGCGGCGATCGACCTGCCTACGCAGACGGTCAAATGGAAGATGAAGGTCGGCAAGGTGCCGGCCGGCCTGTGGCTCACGCCGGACGACAAGTTCCTGCTCGTCGGGATGACCGGCGCGGATTACGTCGCGGTCGTCGACTGGCGCAACCAGAAGGTCGTCAAGCAGATCTACACGGGCAAGGGCGCGCACAACTTCCGTTCGCTCGCCGACGGCACGCACGTCGCGGTGACCAACCGCGTCGCGAACACGATCAGCATCATCGACGAGAACACGCTCACCAACGTCGGCGACATCACCGGCCTGCTGCCGGGCCCGGACGACATGGAGCTGTCCGCCGACAAGAAGACGCTGTGGGTGACGTTCCGTTTCGCGAAGAAGGTCGGGATCATCGACCTGGCGTCGCGCAAGCTGGTGCAGACGATCGCCGTCGGCCGCTCGCCGCACGGCATCTACTTCTACGACCGCGCGCCGTGGAAGGCCGCGAACGGCGCGTGACGGGCGGAGGCGAACGATGCTGCACCTGATCGATGCGTTCGTGTCGGACATCCAGACCTGGCTGTACGTCGATGTCGTGCAGCCGCTCCTCTTCAAGTTCAACCTGATGGACTATGACGAGGACACCTACGACGCGCTGTACTGGGTGATCATCGGCGCGCTGCAGATGGTGCTGATGTTCGCGCTGCTGCGCCCGCTCGAGGCGCTGCTGCCGGTCGAGCGCTGGAAGAACCGCCGCGCGGTGCGGGTCGACGTGATCTACACGGCGATCTCGAAGCTAGGCATTTACACGCTGTTCTTCTTCTTCGCGCTGCAGCCGGTGTTCGACAGCTTCCAGGCGTGGCTGCGCCTGCACGGCGTCGCGAACGTCAACCTCGACTATCTGTGGCCGGGCGTGACGTCGCAACCGATCGTCGCGTTCGCGATCTACCTCGTCGTGCTCGATTTCGCCGGCTACTGGTATCACCGCTGGCAGCACAAGTTCGGTATCTGGTGGGAGCTGCACGCGGTCCATCACAGCCAGCGGCAGATGTCGCTGTGGTGCGACGACCGCAACCACCTGCTCGACGACGTACTGCAGTCGTGCTTCTTCGCGGCGATCGCGCTCGTGATCGGCGTGACGCCGTCGCAGTTCGTCGTGCTGACCGCGGTCACGAACTTCCTGCAGAGCATTCAGCACACGAATGCGCGGCTGTCGTACGGCCGCATCGGCGAGCGCCTGCTCGTCAGCCCGATCTTCCATCGCCGCCACCATGCGGTCGGCTACGGCCACGAAGGCACCAAGTACGGCTGCAACTTCGGCGTGCTGTTCCCGTGGTGGGACATGATGTTCGGCACCGCGTCGTGGAACCGCACGGTCGAGCCGACCGGCATCCGCGAGCAGGTCGAGGGCGTGTCCTATGGCGACGGCTTCTGGTCGCAGCACGGCCTGGCGTTCGTGCGGATCTTCCGGCGCCTGTTCCCCGCCAAGCGCGGCGCGGCGTCGGCCTGACCCGATCCGGCCGTTCTCCCGTTGAACGACTTTCCCACGCGGCCCGCATGCGCTTTGGCGCATGCGGGCCGCGTGGTTTATCCTTTCCCCGTTTTTCTCCATCGATACAGGTCCGCATGAACGACTTGCTGCGTTCCTTCGTCCGGGCGCTCGCCAGCGCGTTGCACCCGCGCATGCTGTGGCTCACCCTGATGCCGTTCGTCGTCTCCGCGCTGCTGTGGGGCGCCGTGCTGTGGTTCTCGTGGCAGACGCTGCTGGACCTCGCGCGCGGCGCGCTCGACGGCTTCGTGCTGACGGCCATGCTGTATCGCGCGTTCGACGCGATCGGCATGTCGCAGCTGCATGCGGTCGTCGCGCCGTTCGTGGTCGTGTCGCTCGCGATTCCGCTGATCGTGCTGACCGTGCTGCTGCTGATCGCGACGATCTCGATGCCGGTCGTGATCAAGCACCTTTCGAATCGCCAGTTCGCGGCACTCGAAGCGAAGCGGGGCGGCACCTTCTTCGGCAGCGTAGTCAATTCGCTCGGCGCGGCGATCGTCGGCGTCGTGCTGCTCGTCGTCACGATCCCGCTATGGCTGATTCCGCCGTTCTTCGCGCTGCTGCCGCCGGTGATCTGGGGCTGGCTCACGTACCGCGTGATGACCTACGACGCGCTCGCGCTGCACGCGAGCCGCGACGAGCGCCGCGCGCTGGTGCGCCGGCACCGCTGGCCGCTGATCGGCATCGGCGTCGCGACCGGGCTGCTCGGCACCGTGCCGACCTTCGTGTGGGTCTCGTCGGTCTGGATGATGGTGCTGTTTCCGTTCGTCGCGGCCGCCATGATCTGGGTTTACGCTTTCATCCTCGTCTTCTCGGCGCTGTGGTTCGGGCACTACTGCCTGCGCGCGCTGGAAGACCTGCGCGCCAGCGCGCGCGCCACCGCAATCGACATGGGGCAGGCATGAGCATCGGCATCATCATCATCGGCGACGAAATCCTTTCGGGCCGCCGGCAGGACAAGCATCTGGCGAAGGTCATCGAGTTGCTCGGCGCGCGCGGCCTCGCGCTCGACTGGGCGGAATACGTCGGCGACGATCCGGCGCGCATCACCGCGACGCTCGCGCGCGCGATCGCGTCGGGCGACATCGTGTTCTCGACGGGCGGCATCGGCGCGACGCCGGACGACCATACGCGCCAGTGCGCGGCCGCCGCGCTCGGCGTGCCGCTCGCGCTGCATCCGGAAGCGAAGGAGCTGATTTCGGAGCGGATTCGCGAAACGCACACCGATCCGGCCACGCCGGTCGACTTCGAGTCGCCGGAGAACCAGCATCGCTTCAACATGGGCGTGTTCCCGGCGGGCGCGACGATCATCCCGAACGGCTACAACCGGATTCCCGGCTTCTCGGTCGGCGATCTCCATTTCGTGCCGGGCTTCCCGGTGATGGCGTGGCCGATGATCGAATGGGTGCTCGATACGAAGTACGCGCATCTGCATCACGCGACGCCGCATGCGGAGCGCTCGCTGTACGTGTTCGAACTGCCGGAATCGACACTCACGCCGCTGATGGAGAAGATCGAGCGCGATTTCCCGGGCGTGCGCGTGTTCAGCCTGCCGAGCGTGGGCGACGCGGAGCGCGGCGGCATCTACGCGCGCCGGCACATCGATCTCGGCGTGAAGGGCGAGCCGGAAGCGGTCGCGGCCGCGTTCGTGAAGCTGCGCGAAGGCGTGCATCTGCTCGGCGGCGACGTCGTCGAGCCCGACACGCCGCGCCCCTGAGCGGCCTGCAACGCGGCAATGCCAAAAGCAACGGGCCGCGCAACGCGGCCCGTCATCGGCATGTCATCGCCCGGCTCGACGATGAGGCTGTCGCAACCGGCGGGTGCGGCGCGCGCTCAGGCGCCGATCCACGGCAGTTTGCGGAAGCACCAGCCGTCGACCGTCTTGCGGTGGCCTTCGGCGTCCTTCGCGCCCTCGAAGCCTTCGAGCAGGTCGAACGCCTTCGTGTAGCCGGCCTGCGCGGACGCGACCGCAGCGAGCTTCGAGCGCGCGGCGCTGCGGCACAGGAACAGGATCGGCGTATCGGCGGCCGGGAGGGCCGCCTTCAGTTCGTTGACGAATTCGGCATTCGGCACGCCGCCCGGGTAGCGCGTCCATTCGACGTGCAGGTACTGGCCGTCGCCGACGAGCGGGCGGCCGATCCAGTCCAGCTCGGCGCGCGTGCGCACGTCGACGAGGCGCGCCGACGGGTCGAGCTGCAGCAGTTCGAATGCCTCGACCGGCAGCAGCGCGCCGGCGTAGTTGAGCGCGCCTTGTGCGCGGCGTTCGTCGGCCTTCGCGTAAAGCTGGTCGAGCGTACTCATGGCAGGGAGTCTCCGTATCGGTCAAACGATCATTCTAGCGCGGCGGCACGGCACGGACGTCCGCGCGACCTGCGGCGCACGCGCGGGCCACGGATTCACCAAAAGAGTGCAGAATGGCGCGCATGCACCAGAATGATTCGGACGCGCCGCCGCATCCCGCGGATTGCACCAATGCGGTGCGATGTCGTCGGCGTCGGTGCGGCCCCGAGCCCTGCAATTGCGCAGGCGAGCCCCGCTGCGGCGCGGGACGGCGCGATCCGCGTCGGTTTTGCGATGGTTGGCACGGAAGCTGCTATATAGAATTCGGTCGAATCGGGGCGCGCTGCGCCAAAAGCAAGACCCCGGTCAGCTCGATAAACGAGGCGGTTCCCAGTCCGCCGGAATTGTTCAATCAGGAGAAGAGGTTATGAGTAAAACCGTCGCCGACGTCATGCAGCTCGTGAAGGACGAGGACGTCAAGTTTGTCGATTTCCGCTTCACGGATACGCGCGGCAAGGAACAGCACGTGTCGGTGCCGGTTTCGGCGTTTGACGAAGACAAGTTCGAAAGCGGCCATGCATTCGACGGTTCGTCGATCGCGGGCTGGAAGGGCATCGAGGCGTCGGACATGCTGCTCATGCCGGACCCGAACGCTGCCTTCATCGACCCGTTCTATGAAGAGTCGACCCTCGTGCTGACCTGCGACGTGGTCGAGCCGGCCGACGGCAAGGGCTACGAGCGCGATCCGCGTTCGCTCGCGAAGCGCGCGGAAGCGTACCTGAAGAGCACGGGCATCGGCGACACGGCCTACTTCGGTCCGGAACCGGAATTCTTCATTTTCGACTCGGTCCAGTGGAACACGGACATGTCGGGCTGCTTCGTGAAGATCAACTCGGAAGAAGCACCGTGGTCGGCCGGCAAGGAATTCGAAGGCGGCAACACGGGCCACCGTCCGGGCACGAAGGGCGGCTACTTCCCGGTCGCACCGGTCGACACGTTCCAGGACATGCGTTCGGAAATGTGCCTGCTGCTCGAACAGCTCGGCATCCCGGTCGAAGTGCACCACCACGAAGTGGCGGGCCAGGGGCAGAACGAAATCGGCACGAAGTTCTCGACGCTGGTCGAGCGCGCCGACTGGACGCAGTGGTCGAAGTACATCATCCACAACGTCGCGCACTCGTACGGCAAGACGGCGACGTTCATGCCGAAGCCGGTCGTCGGCGACAACGGTTCGGGCATGCACGTTCACCAGTCGATCTGGAAGGACGGCCAGAACCTGTTCGCGGGCAACGGCTACGCCGGCCTGTCGGAACTGGCGCTGTTCTACATCGGCGGCATCATCAAGCACGCTCGCGCGCTGAACGCGATCACGAACCCGACGACGAACTCGTACAAGCGTCTGGTCCCGCACTTCGAAGCGCCGGTCAAGCTCGCCTACTCGGCGCGCAACCGTTCGGCATCGATCCGCATTCCGCACGTGTCGAACCCGAAGGGCCGCCGCATCGAAACGCGCTTCCCGGATCCGATGGCGAACCCGTACCTGTTGTTCTCGGCGCTGATGATGGCCGGCCTCGACGGGATCCAGAACAAGATCCATCCGGGCGAAGCAGCGGACAAGAACCTGTACGACCTGCCGCCGGAAGAAGATGCAAAGATCCCGACCGTGTGCGCGGGCCTCGACCAGGCGCTCGAAGCACTCGACAAGGATCGCGAGTTCCTGACCCGTGGCGGCGTGTTCACGGACAGCATGCTCGACGCATACCTCGCGCTGAAGGAGCAGGAGCTGGCGAAGTTCCGCATGACGACGCACCCGATCGAGTTCGAGATGTACTACTCGCTCTAATCGGCGATGGCGCTTCGATTCAGCGCCGTCATGCCGGTTCGTTCCCGCCGCGCGGCTTGCGGCGGGAGCGGCGGAGTCTGAAAGGGGACGGCGTCCAGCCGTCCCTTTTTTGTTCCGACGATTTTCATTTTCTGGCCCGTTGAGGCGCGACAAGCACGCAGATGGTTCTGAAGAATCTGATCAAGGCGAAAACGGGGCAGCCCGAACGACTGACGGACGACGAGCGGCTCTCGCGCTCGGGTCTGCTGGCGGGGCTCGAAGCGCTGCCGACGGTCGTGATCGTGCTCGACCGCAAGACGCTGCGGATCGCGTTCGCGAACCCGTCCGCGGAGGCGATGCTCGACATCTCGCGGCGGCAGCTCGCGCAGCGGCCGTGGGGCGAGATTTTTCCGAACGCGAACGAGCTGGCCTCGACGATCACCGCGATCGGCGAGGAACGCTTTCACGCGACGCATCTCGATACCGTGCTCGACCGGCCCGGCCGCGAACCGCTGCACGTGCATGCGATCGTCGGCTTCCTCGAGAACGCGCCCGATTTCGTGCTCGTCGAGCTGTTCGAGAACGAACGGCAGTCGCGCACCGATCGGGAAGAGCGCATCCACGACCTGACCGCGGTCAACAAGCAACTGATCCGCAACCTCGCGCACGAGATCAAGAACCCGCTCGGCGGCATTCGCGGCGCAGCCCAGCTGCTCGAATTCGAGCTGGGCGAGCGCGAGCGCGGCGAGTTGCGCGAATACACGCAGGTGATCATCAAGGAGTCCGACCGCCTGCAGACGCTCGTCGACCGGTTGCTGGAGCCGCACCGGCATCCGCACATCGTCGGCGACGTGAACATTCATGAAGTGTGCGAACGCGTGCGCGCGGTGATGCTCGCGGAGTTCCCGCGCGGGCTCACGATCGAGCGCGACTACGACGTGAGCGTGCCGGACCTGCGCGGCGACAAGGAGCAGTTGATCCAGGCGCTGCTCAACATCGTGCGCAACGCCGCGCAGGCGCTGCGCGAACGGATCGCGCAGGGCGACGCGAAGATCGAGCTGCGCACGCGCATCGCGCGCAAGGTGACGATCGCCAAGCGCCTGTACCGGCTGGCACTGGACTTGCACGTGATCGACAACGGGCCCGGCATTCCGGAAGAGATCCGCGACCGGATCTTCTACCCGCTCGTGTCCGGACGCGAAGACGGCAGCGGCCTCGGCCTCACGCTCGCGCAGACGTTCGTACAGCAGCACGACGGGATGATCGAGGTCGAAAGCCGGCCCGGACGTACCGAATTTCAGATCCTGCTGCCGCTCGACCATTGAGCGGCGACATTGCGATTCACCCATATCTGACCGACCTATGAAGCCGATCTGGATAGTAGACGACGACCAATCGATCCGCTGGGTGCTTGAAAAGGCACTCGCCCGGGACAGCTTCGCGACGAAGAGCTTCGCGAACGTGCGCGATGCGCTGGCCGCGCTCGACCACGAGACGCCGCAGGTGCTCGTGTCCGACATCCGGATGCCGGGCGGCTCGGGCCTCGAGTTGCTGCAGGCGATGCACGAGCGGCTGCCGGGCCTGCCCGTCATCATCATGACGGCGTTCTCCGATCTCGACAGCGCCGTCGCGGCGTTCCAGGGCGGCGCGTTCGAATACCTCGCGAAGCCGTTCGACGTCGACAAGGCGGTCGAGTTGATTCGCCGCGCGGTGGAAGAAAGCCTGCGCGGCGGCGCGCCGCAGGACGAGCGCGTGGCCGAGGCGCCCGAGATGCTCGGCCAGGCGCCCGCGATGCAGGACATGTTCCGCGCGATCGGCCGCCTGTCGCATTCGGCCGCGACCGTGCTGATCACCGGCGAATCGGGCACCGGCAAGGAGCTGGTCGCCCGGGCGCTGCACCGTCACAGCCCGCGCGCGAACGGCCCGTTCATCGCGCTGAACACGGCGGCGATTCCGAAGGATCTGCTCGAATCCGAACTGTTCGGCCATGAGCGCGGCGCGTTCACCGGCGCGCAGACGACGCGGCAGGGCCGCTTCGAGCAGGCCGAGAACGGCACGCTGTTCCTCGACGAAATCGGCGACATGCCGTTCGACCTGCAGACGCGCCTGTTGCGCGTGCTGTCGGACGGGCAGTTCTACCGCGTCGGCGGGCACAATCCGCTGCGCGCGAACGTGCGCGTGATCGCCGCGACACACCAGAATCTCGAGTCGCGCGTGCGGCAGGGGTTGTTCCGCGAGGACCTTTACCACCGGCTCAACGTGATCCGGCTGCGCTTGCCGCCGCTGCGCGAACGCAGCGAGGACATCGCGCTGCTCACGCGCCACTTCCTGCAGAAGAGCGCGCGCGATCTCGGCGTCGAGCCGAAGCGCGTGTCCGACGACGCGCTCGCGTACCTGACGTCGCTGCCGTTTCCCGGCAACGTGCGGCAGCTCGAGAACCTCGCGAACTGGCTGACCGTGATGGCGCCCGCGCAGACGGTCGAGATCAAGGATCTGCCGCCCGACCTCGTGCCGGCCGGCGCGCCCGTGGCGCCCGTCGTCGCGACGGGCGACGGTGCGGACGCGCACGGCAGCGGCGGCCATGTTGCAGCGGTGCCTGCCGCGATCGGCGCGACGCCGCTGGCCGCCGCGCCCGCCGCGAGCGCGCCGAACGGCAGCGTGCCGGCCGGCTACCCGTTGTGGGAGCACGGGCTGCGCACCGAAGTCGCGCGGCTGTTGCGCGAGAACTCGGCCGACGTGATGGACGAACTCGCGCGCCGCTTCGAGGCGGCCGTGATTCGCGAGGCGCTCGACTTCACGCGCGGCCGCAAGGTCGAGGCCGCGGAGCGGCTCGGCATCGGCCGCAACACGATCACGCGCAAGATCCAGGAGCTCCATCTGGAGCCCTGAGCACGATTCGCGGCAGGCGCGGGCCCGCGCCTGCCGCGATCGGACATAATCGCGGTTTGCATGCAGCTTGCCATTCCGCCGATCCTCCATGTCCGAATCCTTCCGCTGGCCCGCCGGGGCCGACCCGTTCCGTTTCCTCGAAGCGCTCGACAGCAAGCGCGCCCGCACGTGGGTCGACGAGCAGAATGCGCGTACGCGCGCCGCGCTGCGCGACGACGATGCCTATCGCGCGCTGACCGCGCGTCTCGCGAAAGCGTATCTGCCGCGTGAACGCCCGGTGATTCCGACCCGCTGGCGCGACTGGGCGTACGACCTGTGGCAGGACGATCTTCATCCGAAGGGACTGTGGCGCCGCACGCGCTGGGCCGACTGGCGTGCCGGCCAACCTGCGTGGGAGACGCTGCTCGACGTCGACGCGCTCGGCGCCGAAGAGGGCGAGTCGTGGGTGTTCGAGCAGGAGGCGATCCTGTATCCGGACGGCGATCGCGTGCTGCTGTCGCTGTCGCCGGGCGGCGCCGATGCGGTCGTCGTGCGCGAATTCGATCTCGTCGAGCGCCGGTTCGTGGACGGCGGCTTCACGATCGACGCGCCGGGCCATCATACGGTCGGCTGGATCGACCGCGACACCGTGTACGTGAGCTGGGATCGCGGCGAAGCGCATGCGACTGCAGCCGGCTATCCGTATGAAGCGCGGCGCTGGGTGCGCGGCACGGCGCTCGCCGACGCGCCCGTCGTGTTCAGCGGCGAGCCGGACGACATCAGCGCGGGTGCGTGGTACGACCCGATCGACCGCCGCCACGTTGCGTGGCGCAGCGTCGATTTCTTCGACGCGCACGCGTACCGGCTGACCGACGCGGGCGAATGGGCGCGCTACGACGTGCCGACGCATGTCGAGGTCGGGTTCTGGGAAGGCTGGCTCGTGCTGGAGCCTCGCCTCGACTGGGATTGCGACGGTGTGCGCCACGCGGGCGGCTCGCTGCTGGCGATTCGCGAGCAGGCGTTCCTCGCCGGCGCGCGCGAATTCACGACGCTGTTCGCACCGCGGCCGACCACGTCCGCCTGTACGTGGACGCACACGCGCACGACGCTGATCGCGAGCTGGCTCGACGACGTGCACAACCGTACGATGCTGTGGCAGCCGCGGCAGGCCGACGACGGGTCGTGGACGTGGGATGCGCGGCCGTTCGACTGGCCGGGCGATGCGCAGATCGACGTCGAGCCCGTCGAGTCGACGCTGAACGACGAGGTGTACGTCGACGTCGACACCTACCTCGATCCGCCCGAATGCTGGCTGGCCGATCTGGCCGATCGCGCGGACGATGCGCCGTCGCGCCGCGTGCTGCTCGACCGGCCGCCGGTGCAGTTCGACGCGGCCGGGCTGGTCGTCCGCCGCGCGAGCGCGCGTTCGCGGGACGGCACGGTGGTGCCGTACACGCTGATCGGGCCGCGCGATGCGCTCGACGCACCGCCGGGCGGGGCGCGCGTCGCGCGGCCATGCCTGCTGTCGGGCTATGGCGGTTTTGCGATCCCGAACCTGCCGGGCTACAGCGATGCGTTCGGCATCGGATGGCTCGAACGCGGCGGCGTGATGGCGTTCGCGCACATCCGCGGCGGCGGCGAATTCGGGCCGCGCTGGCACACCGACGCGCAGCGTGAACATCGCCAGCGTTCGTTCGACGATTTCATCGCGGTCGCCGAGGATCTGGCCGCGACCGGCGTGACGAGCGCCGCGCAGCTCGGGATCGAGGGCGGCAGCAACGGCGGGCTGCTGGTCGCCGCGTGCATGATGCAGCGGCCGGAGCTGTTCGGCGCGGTGCTGTGCCGCGTGCCGCTGCTGGACATGCAGCGCTATCCGAAGCTGCACGCGGGCGCCGCATGGCTCGACGAATACGGCGACCCGGACGATCCGCGCGAAGGCGCGGCGCTGGCCGCGTATTCGCCGTATCACCGGGTGCGCGAAGGGGTCGTGTATCCGCCGTTGTTGCTGACGACGTCGACCCGCGACGACCGCGTGCATCCCGCGCATGCGCGCAAGATGGCGGCGCGCATGCAGGCGCTCGGTCACGAACGGGTGTGGTACTGGGAGAACACCGACGGCGGCCACGGCAGCGCGGACGATCTCGAACGCGCGGAAGCCGATGCGGCCGAATTCGGCTTCCTGTGGGCCCATCTCGGGCCGGCGCCCGCGCGGCGCTGATCGCGCGCGGGCCCGAAGATCAGCCGACGATCGCGACGACGGGCGTGTGGTCGGACGGCTGTTCCCACGTGCGCGGCGTGCGATCGACTTCGCACGACGCGCAGGTCGCCGCGAGTTCCGGCGACAGCAGGATGTGGTCGATGCGCAGTCCCGCGTTGCGGCGGAATGCCATCATCCGGTAGTCCCACCACGTGAAGGTTTTCTCGGGCTGCTCGAAGCGGCGGAACGCATCGACGAAGCCGAGTTCGATCAGCTGCGCGAAGTGCGCGCGCTCCTGCGGCGACACGAGGTTCTGGCCTTCCCATTTCGCCGGATCGTGCACGTCGCGGTCTTCCGGCGCGATGTTGTAGTCGCCGAGCAGCGCGAGCTTCGGGTAGCGTTGCAGCTCGGTGCGCAGCCACGCCTGCAGCGCGTCGAGCCACTGCATCTTGTAGACGAACTTGTCGGAGTCGAGCGCCTGGCCGTTCGGGAAGTAGGCGGACACGATGCGCACGCCGTCGACCGTCGCGGCGATCACGCGCTGCTGCGGATCGTCGAAGCCGGGGATGTTGCGCACGACGTCCGATTCATCGACGACGAGCGTGTCGCGCACGAGGATCGCGACACCGTTGTAGGTCTTCTGGCCCGTGAACCAGCTGCGGTAGCCGGCCGCCTCGAGATCGGCGCGCGGGAATTTCTCGTCCGGCAGCTTCAGCTCCTGCAGGCACAGTACGTCGGTGCCGCTTTGCGCGAGCCAGTCGAGCACGTGCTGTTTGCGGACGTTGAGCGAGTTGACGTTCCAGGTTGCTATTTTCATGAACGGGAGGGGGCGTGCGGCGTGAATTTGGAGGCCGTCATCTTACCGCGAGCATGGGGTGCGAACGCACAAGGTCATGCGGGCTCGCGCATGTGTCACGCATCGCCGCTCGGGCAGCGGAACCGGAAATTGTGACAAAAGTATTGACGTGAGTACTTCCTCACCCTATAATTTATTTCTCTGACGCGGGGTGGAGCAGTCTGGCAGCTCGTCGGGCTCATAACCCGAAGGTCACAGGTTCAAATCCTGTCCCCGCAACCAAGCACACCAGACGATGTGCGGCGCAATTGACCGATGCGCACTTCGTCCACGAAAAACCCGGCTCCGTGCCGGGTTTTTTGTTTTCCGCGTCCGCCTGTTATTTCGGCGCGCCCGGGCTCCCGGGCAGGAAGCCGTTCTCGAGCTGATAGGTCGCCGTGTTGACCAGCGTGGCCCGTGCGTTCGGCGTGCCCGACAGCACCGCGCACTTGTCCTTCCCCGTATTCAGCCGGATCGACCGCTCGGTCGTCGGGTAGTCGACATCCTTCAGGTAGAAATGCGGCAGCGACGTCATGTAGCGCGCGTACGGCACGCATGGCCGCTGCATCGGGTCCTTCGACGCAGCATTGAACGGAAAGTATTCGTCGAACAGATAAGCCGAACTCGACAGGCCGCCCCAGTCCGCCGGCACCGCGATGCTGCCGGTCGGCGTCGTGGCGCCGGTGGCGACGTCCGTGATGAAACCGTCGACGGTCGAGCGCCCGTCGCTGCGATTGGCCTGCGTCACGGTCACCTGCAGCCGATAGGCATGGCCGGTTTCCCACGGGTAGGCGATCGAGCACGACGTGCCGGAACCGCCGTCGGCGCCGCCGCGGCAATTCGCCGACAGCGGCGCCGTGCCGGTGCCGAACGCGCTGAAGATCACCACGTTGGTGCCGCGGGTGCGCGGCTGGATGCCGGTGTACATCGCGTGCCCGCCATGTTGCGACGACAACTGGTTGGCCCAGTAGTAGCTGGCGTTGACCTCGGTCGGCACGACTTCAGGCGTGATGTCCCACGTCATGCGATCGAAGCCGTCGCTGGGCGTCGTGGCGGCCGATGCGGCGATATTCGGGTCGGCATGCGCGTTGAGCGTGGCCGACACGGCGAGCAGCGCGCCGAATACGGTGCTGAGTCTTTTCATGTTCCTGTTTCCCGTTGGTGGAAAAGAGACCGCGACGAGCAGCGTCGATTGCGGTGGCGCTGCTCGCGTACCAATTTGCAGTCACTTTATTACCAAGGGATAAGCCGCCGTGTCGACGCGTCCGTGTGAACCGGGGCGCGTGATGCGCGGGCCGTTCGTACCGGCCCGTGTGACGGGCGAGAGCAGGGCGTCGGGCGAGCCGCGACGCGTACGTCGGGAGAGTGAATCCCGGCGCACGAAACAATGCGGCGATGCCATTCGGCGACGCGTGTCGGTACGCGACGGCGTGTGTCGTTCAGCGCGCCGCCCACTCGACGGCCGCTTTCGCATGCAGCGCGGTCGTATCGAATACCGGCAGCGGCGAGTCGTCCGCACCGATCAGCAGCGTGATTTCCGTGCAGCCGAGGATCACCGCCTGTGCGCCGCGCGTGGCCAGTGCGTCGATGATCGACACGTACGTCGCGCGCGATTGCGCCGAGATGACGCCGTGGCACAGCTCGTCGTAGATGATCCGGTGCACGTCGTCGCGCCCGGGTTCGTCCGGCACCAGCACGTCGAGCCCGAACTTCTCGCGCAGCCGCGCCGCGTAGAACGGCAACTCCATCGTGTAGCGCGTGCCGAGCAGCGCGACGCGCTCGACGCCTGCGGCGCGCAGCGCGCTGCCGGTCGGATCGGCGATGTGCAGGAACGGCAGCGTCACCGCGGTCTCGATCGCGTCGTGCACCCGATGCATCGTATTGGTCGTCAGGACGACGAGGTCGGCGCCCGCTGCTTCGAGTTGCCGCGCGGCGTCGGCCATCCGCTCGCCGAGCGCGGCCCAGTCGTGCGTGCGTTGCAGCGCTTCGATGTCGGCGAAGTCGACCGTGACCAGCACGCTCTTCGCGTTGTGATGCCCGCCGTGCAATGCCTTCGAGTGCCGGTTGATCATCCGGTAGTACTCGGCCGACGATTCCCAGCTCATGCCGCCGATCAGTCCGATCGTCTTCATCCGTCACCTTTGCGTTTCGTGTCTCGCGGCAGACGAGTATAGGTGTCGCTGCCCGTGCCCGGCCGGTACGATCCGCACAAACCGGGCCGGTACGGCGCAGCCGGTTGCGCGTGGCCGGCTCCGGCCGCACGCGGCAGTTGAAACCGGCACTGTGTTTTTGTACAGTATCGGCACCGTGAGCCCGACCACCATTCCGCCTGCCGATCCGCACGCGCCGCCGCCCGGCGACGCGCCGCCGCGCATGCGCAAGATCATTCATTGCGACTGCGACTGCTTCTACGCGTCGGTCGAGATGCGCGACGACCCGTCGCTGCGCAACCGGCCGCTCGCGGTCGGTGGCCGTCCCGACCAGCGCGGCGTGATCGCGACCTGCAACTACGAGGCGCGGCGCTACGGCGTGCATTCGGCGATGTCGTCGGCGCTGGCGATGCGCAAGTGTCCGGACCTGCTGATCCTGCCGTCCGCGATGGACAAGTATCGCGCGGCGTCGCGGCAGATCATGGCGATCTATCGCGACTACACGCCGGACGTCGAGCCGCTGTCGCTCGACGAAGCCTATCTCGACGTCAGCGGGTCCGAACGTTGTCAGGGCAGTGCGACGCTGATTGCGCGCGAGATCCGCGAGCGGGTGCGCGAGACGGTCGGCGTAACCGTGTCGGCGGGCGTTGCGCCGAACAAGTTCATCGCGAAGATCGCGTCCGACTGGAACAAGCCCGACGGGCTGTTCGTCGTGCGGCCGCACGAGATCGATGCGTTCGTCGCGGCGCTGCCGGTGCGCAAGCTGCACGGCGTCGGCAAGGTGACGGCCACGCGGCTCGACCGGCTCGGCATCCAGACCTGCGCGCAGTTGCGCGATTGGCCGCTGATCGACCTGCACCGCGAGTTCGGCGCGTTCGGGCGGCGGTTGTACCAGCTGTCGCGCGGGATCGACGAGCGGCCGGTGCAGGCCGACCAGGAGCGCAAGTCGGTCAGCGTCGAGACGACCTACGTGACCGACCTGACGACGCTCGAGCAATGCGCGGACGAAATCCGCCGCCTCGTCGTGCAACTCGACGCGCGGATCGAGCGCGCGGGCGCCGTGCGGTCGATCCGCAAGCTGTACGTGAAGATCCGCTTCGCCGATTTCCAGCGCACGACGGTCGAGTGCGTGGCCGATGCGACTAACGCCGAGACGGCCGTCACGCTGCTCGCGAAGGGGTTGCTGCGGCGCGCGCAGCCGGTTCGGCTGCTGGGCGTCGGCGTGCGCATCGACGAGGACACGGCCGAGCGCCACGGGCAATTCCTGCTGTTCGACGACGAAGTGGGCGACGGCACGTCCGCGCCATGAAAAAGGCACCGCCGAAGCGGTGCCTGTCGATGCGGCCGGACGAGCCGGGCTACGCGCGCTCAGTGCGCGGACGCGGCCATCCCGTTGTGGCGCAGCAGCGCGTCGATCTGCGGCTCGCGGCCGCGGAACGCCTTGAACGATTCCATCGCTGGACGGCTGCCGCCGACCTCGAGGATTTCGCGGCGATAGCGCGTGCCGGTTGCCGCGTCGAGCACGCTGCCGCTGGCGGCGGCCGCTTCCTCGAACGCCGCGTACGCATCGGCCGACAGCACTTCGGCCCACTTGTAGCTGTAGTAGCCGGCCGCATAGCCGCCCGCGAAGATGTGGCTGAACGTGTTCGGCCAGCGCGAGAACGGCGCCTGCGGGATCACGTGATAGCGCTCGTTGATCTCGCGTGCGAACGCGGTCACGCCGGTGGTGCCGGCCGGGTCGAAGTCGACGTGCAGCAGCATGTCGAACATCGAGAACACGATCTGGCGCAGCGTGCCGAGCCCGCTCTGGAAGTTCTTCGCGGCGATCATCTTGTCGAACAGTTCGCGCGGCAGCGACGCACCCGTGTCGACGTGCGACGACATCGACGACAGCACGTCCCATTCCCAGCAGAAGTTTTCCATGAACTGCGACGGCAGTTCGACCGCATCCCATTCGACGCCGTTGATGCCCGACACGCCGAGCTCGTCGACGCGCGTGAGCATGTGGTGCAGCCCGTGGCCGAATTCATGGAACAGCGTGATGACTTCATCGTGCGTGAAGCACGCGGGTTTGCCGCCGACCGGCGCGGAGAAGTTGCAGGTCAGGTACGCAACGGGCGTCTGCACGTCGCCGCCGCGCTTCGCGCGCGACCGCGCGTCGTCCATCCACGCGCCGCCGCGCTTGCCTTCGCGTGCGTACAGGTCGAGGTAGAACTGCGCGACGAGCGAGCCGTCGCGGTTCTCGACGCGGAAGAAGCGCACGTCCTTGTGCCACACCGGCGCGTCGTCCGGCTTGATCCGCACGCCGAACAGCGTTTCGGTGACGGTGAACAGGCCCTTCAGCGCGGCCGGTTCCGGGAAGTACTGCTTGACCTCGTTTTCCGAGAACGCATAGCGCTGCTGGCGGAGTTTTTCGGCCGCGTACGCGACGTCCCACGGGGCGAGTTCGGCGAGGCCGAGCTCCTTCGCGGCGAACGTGCGCAGTTCGTCCCAGTCCTTGTCCGCGTGCGGGCGGGCGCGCGTCGCGAGATCCTCGAGGAATGCGATCACCTGCTGCGGCGATTCGGCCATCTTCGGCGCGAGCGACACTTCGGCGAAATTGCGGTAGCCGAGCATCTGCGCCTCTTCGCGGCGCAGCTTCAGCTCGTCGGCGACGATCGCCGTGTTGTCCCATTCGGCCTTGCCGTCGCCGTATTGCGGCCCGAGCTCCGACGCGCGCGTCGCATAGGCGCGGTAGAGCGTCTCGCGCAGCGCGCGGTTGTCCGCGTACTGCAGCACCGGGAAGTATGACGGGAAATGCAGCGTGAATTTCCAGCCTTCCTTGCCGTCCTTCTGCGCGGCTTCGCGGGCGGCCTCGATCGCGTCGCCGGGCAGGCCGGCCAGCTCGGCTTCGTCGTGGGCGAAGTACGCGTACGCGTTGGTCGCGTCGAGCACGTGATCGGAGAACGCCTTCGACAGCGCGGCCTGCTGTTCCTGCAGTTCCGCGAAGCGCGGCTTCTGGTCCTCCGGCAGCTCGGCGCCCGACAGGCGGAAGTCGCGCAGCGCATTGTCGAGGATCTTCTTGCGCTCGGCCGACAGCGTCGCGTATTCGGCGCTCGCGGCGATCGCCTTGTACTTTTCGTACAGCGCGAGATTCTGGCCGACGCTCGACCAGAATTCGGTCACGCGCGGCAGGTTTTCACCGTACGCAGCCCGCAGTTCGGGCGTGTCGGCGACCGCATTCAGGTGGCCGACCATGCCCCATGCGCGGCCGAGCGGCTCCGTGGCCCGCTCGACCGTCTCGACGACGGCGGCCCACGTCGACGGCGTGTCGCTCGCGCTCGCGGCTTCGACGGCGCGGCTGGCGGCATCGAGCAGCGTATCGAGCGCGGGCGTCACGTGTTCCGGGCGGATCTCGCCGAAACGGGGCAGGCCGGAGAAGTCGAGGAGCGGATTGGTGTTGGCGCTGGCGGACATAAGACTCCCTGTCTGTTGCCGGATGAACCGGGATGAAAAGGGTAACGGCGGCGGCGCGCGAACGCGCCCGATACCGACATTATTGGGGCGCATCGTGCGCTTTCCAATCGTTAGTTTCTAATGACGCGATTGATGCAGGGTCGGATGCGCAGCGGGGCGCGCCGGCTGGCGCGATGCAGCCGGGCGATTGCGGCTGGCGAGACACCGGCGCACGGAAGCGCGCGCCGGCTGGGCGGGTGGCGCGTCAGGCCGCGGCGGCCGCGGCGCGTTCGGCGGATTCGATCGTGTTGATCAGCAGCATCGTGATGGTCATCGGACCGACGCCGCCCGGCACCGGCGTGATGTAGCCGGCGACTTCCTTCACGCCCGCGAAATCGACGTCGCCGCACAGCTTGCCTGCGTCGTCACGGTTCATGCCGACGTCGATCACCGTCGCGCCCGGCTTTACCATGTCGGCGGTCAGGATGTTGCGCTTGCCGACCGCGGCGACCACGATGTCGGCCTCGCGCGTATGCGCGGCGAGGTCGCGCGTCTTGCTGTGGCAAATCGTCACGGTCGCGCCGGCGTCGAGCAGCATCATCGCCATCGGCTTGCCGACGATGTTCGAGCGGCCGATCACGACCGCGTTCGCGCCCTGCAGCGCAATGCCGTGCGCTTCGAACATCTTCATCACGCCGTACGGCGTGCACGGGCGGAACAGCGGCTTGCCGGTCATCAGCGCGCCGGCGTTCGCGACGTGAAAGCCATCGACGTCCTTTTCCGGCGCGATCGCCTCGATCACCTTGTGGCTGTCGATGTGCGCGGGCAGCGGCAACTGGACGAGGATGCCGTGGATCTTCGGGTCGCGGTTCAGTTCGTCGATGCGCGCGAGCAGGTCGGCTTCCGACAGCGTGGCCGGGTACGCATCCTTCAGCGAGAAGAAACCGTTGTCCTCGCACGCCTTGATCTTGTTGCGCACGTAGACTTCGCTCGCCGGATTTTCGCCGACGAGGATCACCGCGAGACCGGGCTGGTGGCCGCGGGCGGTCAGTGCGGCGGCGCGCTCGGCGGCCTGACCGCGCAGGGTCTTCGAGAGGGCGTTGCCGTCGATGAGGAGGGCTGTCATGGTGGTGGGTCCTGCCGGGAAGTTGGAATGCGGGCGTACGACGCGCGAAGCGCCGTAGCAAAGCACGTAATTATACCGTTCGCCTGCTGCCGTCCGACAGCGAATCAACGGGAAGCGTCATGGCCGCGGCGCGTGCGCGCCGGGAGGAACGGCCGCCGCCGCGCGAGTGGGCCGCATCGCGCGGGGCGGCAAATACCGGTTGCGGGCCGGGCGGGCCGTGCCGCCGCGGCCGGAGAACCCGCTCAGGCCTGCTTCTTCGACAGCGCGAGGCGCAGCAGGTCGGCCACCGTGTTGACGTTGAGCTTTTCCATGATGTTCGCGCGGTGCGCCTCGACCGTCTTGATGCTGATGCCGAGGTCGTCGGCGATCTGCTTGTTCAGGCGGCCGGCGATGATCCGCTCGAGCACCTGCTGCTCGCGCGCGGTCAGCTTCGACAGGCGTTCGCTCGCGGCACGCTGTTCCTGGACGCTCTTGCTTTCGCTTCGGGCCTTGTCGAGCATCCGCTCGACGAGCTTGCGCAGCTCGGCTTCGTCGAACGGTTTCTCGATAAAGTCCATCGCACCCTTTTTCATCGTCGACACGGCCATCGGCACGTCGCCGTGACCCGTGACGAAGATGATCGGCAGCGCGGCATTGTCGGCGATCAGGCGTTCCTGCAATTCGAGGCCGCTCATGCCCGACATCCGCACGTCGAGGATCAGGCACGCGATCTGGCCGGCCTGCTGCGCCGGCTGGTAGGCATCGAGGAACTGCTCGGCGCTCGAGAAGCATTGCACGCGATAGCCGTTCGCCTCCAGCAGCCAGCGCAGCGAGTCCCGTACGGCCTCGTCGTCGTCGACGACAAAGACGGTTTCCTGAGTGGTGGTGACAGGGCTATTCATAGTTCTCCCGTAACGGTATGTGATGCCGATGCCTCGCGCCCCCCTTGGCCGAGATCAGCGGGTTCCCCAATGGGCAGGCTGCAGTGGAACGTCGCGCCGGAAATGCGGCCATCCGGCTCGACGTTGTTGACCACCCACAGACGCCCCCGATGCGATTCGATGATCGAACGGCAGATGTTCAGCCCCATGCCCATGCCATCGGACTTGGTGCTGTAAAACGGTTCGAACAGGCGCTCGGCGGTCGCTTCATCGACGCCCGGGCCCTGGTCGATCACACGGATGTCGACGAAGCCCGCATCGATGTCGGCGACGACGCGGATCACGCCGTCCGCCGACGCCGGCTTCACGTCGGCCATCGCCTCGGCTGCGTTCTTCATCAGGTTCATCAGCACCTGTTCGATCAGCACGGGGTCGACATAAATAATAGGCATTCTTGCGAGGATTTCCGTGACGATCCGGATCCTGCGCTTTCTGGCCTCGATTTCGGCCAGCCCGACCGCATCGGCGACGATGTCCGCGACCCGCGCCGGCTGGCGCTTCGGCTCGCTGCGCTTCACGAATTCGCGGATCCGCTTGACGATCATCCCCGCGCGCAGCGCCTGCTGCGCGGTCTTTTCCAGCGCGGGCTGCAGCGTCTCGGGCGTGCCGCGGCCGCTCTTCACGAGCGCGAGCGTACCCGAGCAGTAGTTGTTGATCGCGGCGAGCGGCTGATTCAATTCGTGAGCAATCGACGACGCCATTTCACCCATCGTCATCAATCGGCTCGTGAACTGCAGCTTTTCTTCCTGCTGATGGGCGAGCTCCTGCGCTTTCTTGCGGGTCGTGATGTCGGTCGCGATCTGCATCTGCGCGAGGTGGCCGTCCACCCACTGGATGTACTGGCGGCGCACCTCGAACCACTTCTGGATGCTCTCGACGTACACCTCCTGCGCATCGGCGGTGCTGCTCGTCAGCGCGGCGGCCGGCAGCCCCGCGAACGCGTCGACCATGTCGATCGAGTCGGACGACGCCTGCGCGCGGTCGAAGCCGCCGCCCGACAGCTCCAGGTGGCCGTCCGGACGAATGCCGAACAGGTGGCGGTAGTAGCGGTTCGCGAACAGCAGCTCGGCTTCGTCGGCGGCGAGCACCGACACCGCGGCGTCGAGGCTTTCGAGCACCGTCGTGAAGCGTTCGTGCGCGGCGGCGAGTTCCTCGCGTGCGCGCTTCGGCTCGGTGATGTCGGTCATCGACGACATCCAGCCGGTCTGGCGGCCCGAGCTGTCGATCAGCGGTGACACGTACAGGCGCGCATGGAACAGCGTGCCGTTCTTGCGCCGCACGCGCAGCTCGAAGCCCGAGCTCGGCGCCTTGCCGCGCAGCGTCATGTCGAGCTGGCGCTGCATTTCCGGGTACGCGTCGCGCGGCCAGTACGGGAACGGTGCGACCTTGCCGACGAGATCGGTTTCGTCCCAGCCCGTCATCCGGCAGAAGGCAGGGTTCACGTGCGTGATGCGGCCGTGCATGTCGAGCACGCGCATGCCGATCAGCACCGAGTTTTCCATCGCGCGGCGGAAGAACGCTTCCGCATACAGCGCCTGCTGCGCCTCGAAGCGCTGGCGCGTGTGCTTCCACAGGCTCCAGAGGCTCCACAGCACGAAGCACGACAGGCCGGCGACGAGCCACACGAGCGTGTTGTTGGTCAGGTTGGTGAGCTGCGGGAACGCATACACGCGCACCGTCAGCCCCTGACCGGGCGGGTCGAGCGGCAGATCGTAGTGGGAGTCGCGCGGCAGGCGCGGCCGCGTCGACGTGGACGACAGTTCGCGGTTGTTCGAATCGGTGATCGAGATCTTGTACTTCGACGACAGTTCCTGCGGGATGTCGTGCTTCAGGATGCCCTCGACCGAGAACACCGCGGCGATCGAGCCGAGATAGTCGCGGTCGCCGCGCATCACGGGCGTCTGCAACGTGATGAAGCCGTTACCGAAGTCGTCGTAGATCAGCGGCGAATAGGCCTGGCGGCGCGTGCTGCGCGCCTCGTCGTACGCGCCGCGCACGGCGTCCTGCATCTGTGCGTCGCCGGGCTTCGCGAGGCGCTGGCCGAGCAGCGGCGGATGCACGGTGGGCCAGCGTTGCACGCCGGGCGCCGTATACCAGTTCAGGTAAAGGATTTCCGGATGCGTCTGCATCACGTCCGCGACGGCCATCTGGAATGCATTCTGGTCGAGACGGCCGGACGCGAGATCGCGCGACAGCGCCTGCAACTGTTCCTGCGCGCCCGTCATCGACAGGCGGATCTGCTGCTGGGCCCACGCGACGTTGCGAAAGAGGGTGTCTTCCTGCTGCTGCTGTTCGCGCCGGTTCAGGCTCCACAGGATGAGGCTCATCACCACGAGGAACACCAGGATCGACAGCAGCGGCGTCAGCAAATAGGAATTGGACCACCACGGTCCGTGGTGCCAACGGGACGGCTGCGACTCCGCCGGCGGGCCCGGCGGTCGCGCCGAGCGTGCGAAAAGCCGATCGGTCAACATGGCAGGATTGTAGCGCAGCGCAATACATGGAAAACCTATACCGGATATGTTGAACGGAAACGGTTTTGTTCCGACGAGACGTGCCGGAGAGCCCCGAAATATGGGTGCAGCGCAGCAATATTCCGCATTACGAGAAAAGATCTCACAATTCGAAAATTTTGTTGCGCGGGCCCGTCCACGCTCATTACAATCCGCTGGAGCTTGCCCGCAGCCGGCCGCGTCGCGTCGTCTGCACGAGAGCGATCCTCACATTCCAGGACCCAGGAGACGAGAATGTCCGCTGTACCGAACGAAGTGATGAAATATGTCGCCGCCGAACGTGACGACGACCCGCAAGAAACCGTCGAGTGGCTGGAGTCGCTCGATGGCGTGATCTCCTCCGTGGGCACTGGCCGTGCGCATTACCTGATCGAAAAGCAGATCGAATTCGCCCGCATGCACGGCGAACACCTGCCGTTCTCCGCCAATACCCCGTACATCAACACGATTCCGGTCGAAGCCCAGGCGAAGATTCCGGGCGACCAGGACATCGAGCACCGCATCCGTTCGTACACGCGCTGGAACGCGCTGGCGATGGTGCTGCGCGCAGGCAAGGACACGAACGTCGGCGGCCACATTGCGTCGTTCGCGTCGGCCGCGACGCTCTACGACGTCGGCTACAACCACTTCTGGCACGCAGCGTCCGACCAGCACGGCGGCGATCTCGTGTTCGTGCAGGGCCACTCGTCGCCGGGCGTGTACTCGCGCGCGTTCCTGCTCGGCCGTCTGTCGGAAGAGCAGCTCGACAATTTCCGCCAGGAAGTCGACGGCAAGGGCATCTCGTCGTACCCGCACCCGTGGCTGATGCCGGATTTCTGGCAGTTCCCGACCGTGTCGATGGGTCTCGGCCCGATCATGGCGATCTACCAGGCGCGCTTCATGAAGTACCTGGAGTCGCGCGGCATCGCGAAGACGGAAGGCCGCAAGGTGTGGGCGTTCCTCGGCGACGGCGAGACGGACGAGCCGGAATCGCTCGGCGCGATCGGCATGGCGAGCCGCGAGAAGCTCGACAACCTCGTGTTCGTGATCAACTGCAACCTGCAGCGTCTCGACGGCCCGGTGCGCGGCAACGGCAAGATCATCCAGGAACTCGAATCGGAATTCCGCGGCGCCGGCTGGAACGTGATCAAGGTCATCTGGGGCAGCCGCTGGGATGCGCTGTTCGCGCGCGACAAGTCGGGCGCGCTGATGCGCCGCATGATGGAGTGCGTCGACGGCGAATACCAGACGTACAAGTCGGAGTCGGGCGCGTACGTGCGCGAGCACTTCTTCAACACGCCTGAACTGAAGGCACTGGTCGCCGACTGGTCGGACGACGACATCTGGGCGCTGAACCGCGGCGGTCACGATCCGCACAAGATCTACGCGGCGTTCCACGAAGCCACGAACACGAAGGGCGCGCCGACCGTCATCCTCGCGAAGACCATCAAGGGCTACGGGATGGGCGAGTCGGGCCAGGCGATGAACATCACGCACCAGCAGAAGAAGCTGCCGGTCGAGCAACTGAAGAAGTTCCGTGACCAGTTCCGCCTGCCGATCACCGACGAGCAGATCGCCGACGTGCCGTACCTCAAGTTCGAGGAAGGTTCGAAGGAACTCGAATACATGCGCCAGAAGCGCATGGACCTCGGCGGCTACCTGCCGCACCGCCGCGAGAAGGCGACGTCGCTGCCGGTGCCGGCGCTCGACGCGTTCGAGCCGCTCTTGAAGGGCACGGGCGAAGGCCGCGAGATCTCGACGACGATGGCGTTCGTGCGGATCCTGAACATCCTGCTGAAGGACAAGGCGCTCGGCAAGCGCGTCGTGCCGATCGTCCCGGACGAATCGCGTACGTTCGGCATGGAAGGCCTGTTCCGCCAGATCGGTATCTGGAACCAGGAAGGCCAGAAGTACGTGCCGGAAGATTCCGACCAACTGATGTTCTACAAGGAATCGCAGACCGGCCAGATCCTGCAGGAAGGCATCAACGAAGCGGGCGGCATGTGCGACTGGATCGCGGCGGCGACGTCGTATTCGACGCACGGCGAGATCATGGTGCCGTTCTACATCTTCTACTCGATGTTCGGCTTCCAGCGGATCGGCGACCTCGCGTGGGCCGCGGGCGACATGCGTTCGCGCGGCTTCCTGCTGGGCGGCACGGCGGGCCGGACGACGCTGAACGGCGAAGGCCTGCAGCACGAAGACGGTCACTCGCTGCTGTGGGCGGCCTCGGTGCCGAACTGCGTGAGCTACGACCCGACGTTCGGCTACGAACTCGCGGTGATCATCCAGGACGGCCTGCGCCGCATGGTGCAGGAGCAGGAAGACGTGTACTACTACATCACGGTGATGAACGAAAACTACGAGCACCCGGCGATTCCGCAGGGCGAGCACGTGGCAGCCGACATCATCAAGGGCATGTACGCGTTCAAGAAGGCCGACGCCGACAAGAAGGCGCCGCGCGTCCAGCTGCTCGGCGCGGGCACGATCTTCAACGAAGTGATCGCCGCCGCCGACCTGCTGAAGAACGACTGGGGCGTCGCCGCCGACCTGTGGAGCGTGCCGAGCTTCACGGAACTCGCGCGCGAAGGCCATGAGGTCGAGCGCTGGAACCTGCTCCATCCGACCGAGGAGCGTCGCCTGTCGCACGTGCAGAAGTGCCTGAAGGACACGCAGGGCCCGGTCATCGCATCGACCGACTACGTCCGTGCGCTGGTCGACCAGATCCGTGGCCAGATCGATCGCCGCTTCGTCGTGCTGGGCACCGACGGCTTCGGCCGTTCGGATACCCGCGAGAAGCTGCGTCACTTCTTCGAGGTCGACCGTCACTGGGTCACCGTCGCCGCGCTCAACGCGCTGGCCGACGAAGGCACGATCGAGCGCAAGGTGGTCGCGGACGCGATCGCCAAGTACAACCTCGATCCGTCCAAGCCCAACCCGATGACCGTTTAACGCACACGCCGTGTGATGCCGCGCGCCGCTCCGGCGAGGAGCGCGCGCGGCCATGGAGACAGAAACAGATGAGTCAAGCGATCGAAGTGAAGGTGCCGGATATCGGCGATTACAAGGACGTGCCGGTCATCGAGATCGGCGTGAAGGTGGGCGATACGGTCGAGCCCGAGCAGTCGCTCGTCACGCTCGAGTCGGACAAGGCGACGATGGACGTGCCGAGCCCGGTCGGCGGCGTCGTGAAGGAAATCAAGGTCAAGGTCGGCGATTCCGTGTCGGAAGGCTCGCTGATCGTCCTGCTCGAAGGCGGCGCAGGCGCCCAGGCGAACGGCGCGGCCGCGCCGGCAGCAGCGCCGGCTCCCGCAGCGGCGCCGGCCGCCGCTGCGCCCGCTGCCGCCCCGGCAGCATCCGGCGGCACGCTCGAAGTGAAGGTGCCCGACATCGGCGACTACAAGGACGTTCCGGTGATCGAGATCGGCGTGAAGGTCGGCGACACGGTCGAGAAGGAACAGTCGCTCGTCACGCTCGAATCGGACAAGGCGACGATGGACGTGCCGAGCCCGGCCGCCGGCGTCGTGAAGGACATCAAGGTCAAGGTGGGCGATTCGGTGTCGGAAGGCACGCTGATCGTGCTGCTCGAAGCCGCCGGCGCACCGGCTGCCGCACCGCAGGCCAGCGCACCGGCTCCGGCCGCTGCCGCGCCCGCGCCTGCCGCTGCACCGGCGCCCGCGCCTGCGAAGGCTGCGCCGGCACCGGCAGCCGCC
>NZ_JAKWFH010000076.1:0-30030 GCF_029522185.1 Burkholderia sp. IO2
GCGGCCACCGCCGACCTCGACCCGCGCCAGGCCGGCCGCCCGCGCGCCGGCCCCGACGACGCGGCCATCCGCGCGGCCAGCGGCTACCGCTGGGTGCGCGACGGCGCGTTCACGGTCGCGATCTCGCCGCACGCACCGCCCGTGTCGACCTATGCGACCGACGCGCGCACCGTGGTCGGCGCCGATCCCGACTATGCGCAGCTCGTTGCCGACGCGCTCGGCCGCACGCTCGTGCTGCTGCCGATCGCGTGGGCCGACTGGCCGCTCGGGCTGACGTCCGGCAAGTACGACGCGGTGATCTCGAACGTCGGCGTCACCGAGAAGCGCAAGGAGAAATACGATTTCACGACCTACCGGCTCGGGCTGCACGGCTTCTACGTGCGCACCGCCAGCCCGATCGCGAAGATCGCGGAGCCGAAGGACATCGCGGGTTTGCGGATCATCACCGGCGCCGGCACGAGCCAGGAGCGCATCCTGCTCGAATGGAGCAAGCGCAACGTCGCGCAGGGGCTGAAGCCGGCCGAGCTGCTCTATTTCGACGACGATGCGACGGCGCGCGTCGCGCTGCTGTCGGGCCGCGCGGATGCGGAGCTGAACCCGAACGCGTCGCTCGCGTACGAGGCCGCGCGCACCGGCAAGATCCGCCGCGTCGGCGTCGTCAATGCGGGCTGGCCGGCGAATGCGGACGTCGCGATCGCGACGCGCCGCGGCAGCGGGCTCGCGCCGGCGCTGACGCTCGCGACCAATGCGCTGATCGGCAACGGCCGCTACGGGCAGGCGCTCGCGCGCTGGGGTTTGCAGAGCGAGGCGATCGCGCGGGCGGAGACCAATCCGCCGGGGTTGCCGTCGTTCTGAGCGTTCAAGGCAAGCGCCCCGGCATGCCGTGATGGCGATGCCGGGGCGCGTCAACGTGCGGCAGTTCGGCGGGTTCGCCTACGCCGGCACCGCCGCCCGATAGCGGTCGAGCTCCGCAACATGCGTGTGAATCGCCGGGATCAGGTCGCGCCCGTAGGCCAGCGCATCGTCGAGCGGATCGAAACCGCGAATCAGGAACGTCGATACGCCGAGCCGGTAGTACGCGCCGAGCGCACGCGCGACCTGCTCGGGCGTACCGACCAGCGCGGTCGAATTCCAGCGTGCGCCGGTCAGGTTCGCAACGCCCATCCACAGCCGTTCGTCGAGCACGTCGCCCTGCGCGGCGGCGGCCATCAGCCGCTGCGAGCCCGCATTCTGCGGCGCGTGACCGGCGATCGGCTGACCGTTCGCGAGCCGCGCCGCGCGCACGCGTTCGCGGATCGCCTCGGCCTTTTCCCACGCGGCCGCCTCCGTATCCGCGACGATCGGCCGGAACGACACGCTGATGCGCGGCGCCCGCCCGAACGGCGCGGCGGCGGCCCGCACGCGCGCGATCTGCTCGCGCACCGCGTCGAGCGGCTCGCCCCACGTCATGTAGACATCCGCATGCTCGCCCGCGACGGCGAGCGCGGCCGGCGACGAGCCGCCGAAATAGATCGGCACATGCGGCCGCTGCGCGCCCTTCACGACCGGCGACGCCCCGCGCAGCCGGTAGAACGCGCCGTCGTGATCGACCGGCGCATCGGCCAGCCAGATCCGTTTCAGCACGTCGAGATATTCGCCGGTGCGGCGATAGCGGGCATCGTGCGGCACGAAATCGCCGTCGCGCTGCAGATCCGCATCGTCGCCGCCGGACACCACGTTCAGCGCCAGCCTTCCGCCGCTGAACACGTCGAGCGTCGCTATCTGCCGCGCGGCGGCCGACGGCACGATCACGCCCGGCCGGTGCGCGAGCAGGAGACGGATGCGCGCGGTCGCGGCGGCCGCGAACGACGCGACGATGAAGCCGTCCGCCGCGTTGCTGAAATGGCCGATCAGGATCTGGTCGAAGCCGGCGGCTTCGTGCGCCTGCGCGAAGCGGCGCACGTAGTCCGGCTGGACGGCCGCGCCGCCCGGTACGTCGACCTCCGCGCCGGGTGTCGCGGTGATCATGCCGATGATGTCGACTGGCATGTCGGGATGTCCTCGGGTATGTCGATCGGGAAGCGCGGGAATCGTGCAGCGGGCCGCACGGTCACTGCGCGGCGGCGGTCTTCTGCGCAGGCGCCGCGAACGCGCCCGCATACGAGCGGTCGAGCAGCTTCGACGTGTCGTACGCGGCCGGAATCACGCCGGACTTGTGCAGGAAGTCGGCCGTGTTCTGCGCGTCCTTCGCGGCCGTCTCGTCGACCGGGCCGACGCGCTGCCGAGCATTGTTGAGCCAGCGATACGCGACGTCGGGTTCGAGATTCGCGCGTTTCGCCCACAGGTCCGCGTACTCGCGCGGATGGCTGTCGACCCACTGGCGTGCGGCCACCACGCGCCGCAGGAAATCGGTGATCTCCGCGCGCTTGCCCGAGGCGGCCTGCTCGTTCGCGGCGACGAAGCTCAGCGCCGGCATCAGCCCCTGCGCGGTCGTCACGGGCCGCGCGCCCTGCCGTAACGCCAGCGTGCTGACGAACGGCTCCCACAGCGACACCGCATCGACCGAACCGTTCGCGAGCGCGTTGGTCGCGTCGATCGGCATCAGGTACGCGTACTTCACCGAATCGGCGCGCAGGCCCGCGTGTTCGAGCGCGCGCAGCACGAGTTGCTGGCTCCAGGCGCCGCGCCATACCGCGATGGTCTTGCCCTGCAGGTCGGCCACGGTGCGCACCGGCGAGTTTTTCGGCACGAGGATCGCGACGCCGTCGAGACTCTGCCGCGACACCGCGACGACCTTGACCGGCGCGCCGCGCGCGGCCAGCGTGAGCAGCGCGGAATCGCCGAGGAAGCCGAGGTCGATCGCGTTGCCGTTCAGGCTTTCGGCGACCGGCGCGGCGGCCTGGAAGTGCTTCCATTCGATCGTGTAAGGCAGGTCCTTCAGCACGCCGGACGCTTCCATCGATGCCTGGATGTTGAAGTAGTTCTGTTCACCGACGCGCAGCGTGACGGTGTCCTTGGCGATGCCCGGCTGCGCGGCAAGCGCCAGCAACAGCGCCGTGACGATTCGGCTCAGCAACATGATCTCCCGGAAGGTTGGCGGGCGGCCGCGCGACGGCGACGCCCTTGGTCCGCCGTGCGCGACCGCCGGCGGAACGGATGGAACCGGTGAAGATACGTCGATCCACTTCATGACACAAACGCAATATTCTTCTATGCAAAGATGCAAATGTTTTATGAAGCACGCGCGTGCGGCCGCCGCTTCGCCGCCGGCCGCCGCCGCCGCGTGAAGTTCGAACGATTCCTCGATAGATATTTCGCACGCGAAACACATTCCCGACTATATTTCGCATACGAAATAACTGCCCGAGCGAGGACGGCCATGACCTCCGAACCCATCGATTTTTCCGCCGCCGACGGCTACGTACTGCACGGCACGCTGTGGTCGCCGGACGCGCCGCCGCGCGCGCTGGTCCTGATCCATCCGGCGACGGCCGTGCCCGAGCGGCTGTATGCGGGCTTCGCGCGCTTCCTGACCGAGCGCGGTTTCGCGGCGCTGACCTACAACTATCGCGGCATCGGCGCATCGCGGCCCGCGCGGCTGCGCACGCTGCAGGCCCGCATGCGCGACTGGATGGAGCTCGACGTGGGCGCCGCGACCGCGTGGGCCCGGCACACGCATGAAGGGCTCCCGTTGCTGGCGGTCGGCCACAGCGTCGGCGGACACGCGATCGGGCTGTCCGGCGCGACGACGCATCTGCGCGCGGCCGTGCTCGTCGCCGCGCATGCGGGCAGCACGCGGCTGATCGCGCAGGCGGCCGAACGCGTGAAGGTGCGGCTGATCCTGCGCGTGCTCGGCCCGCTGACGTCCGCGCTGCTCGGCTACGTGCCCGGCAAGCGGCTCGGGCTCGGCGAGGATCTGCCGGCCGGCGTGTTCCGCGAATGGAGCCGCTGGACGACGCTGCCGCACTACTTCTTCGACGATCCGACGCTCGGTGCGGCCGAGCGCTTCTCGAAGCAGCAGTTGCCGATCCTCGCGCTCGGCTTCGACGACGATCCGTGGGCGAATCCGGCCGCGATCGGCCTGCTGGTAAGCTATCTGACCCGCGCGAAGGTCGAACGCCGCCAGATCGATCCGCGTGCGGCGGGCAGCGGCCCGGTCGGGCACATGGGCTTCTTTCGCAGCCGGCCCGGCACCGTGCTGTGGCCCGACGTCGCCGACTGGCTCGCGCAGGCGCTCGACACGCCGCGCGCCGCGGGCCGCCCCTCCCTTTCCATTGCAGCCGGGAACCCAGCTTGAGCGAAGACCGACGACTGTTTTTCATGTTGAACATCGGCCAGCGGCGCGTGCAGCGCTGGATCGACCGCAAGGCCGAAACCGAGACGCGCGCGAGCGCCGCGCAGGCCGGCGTGCTGTTCTGTCTCGCGAAACAGGACGGCGCGCTGATCGGCGAAGTCGGCGCGACGCTGCAACTTGCGCCATCCGCGATGACGGGCCTCGCCGACCGGATGGCGAAAGCCGGCCTCATCACGCGTCATGCCGATTCGGACGACGGCCGCGCGACGCGGCTGTACCTGACCGACGACGGCCACGCGGCACTCAAGCGTGCGCGCGTGCTGCTGCGCGAACTCAACGGCAAGCTGTGCGACGGGTTTTCCGACGACGAACTCGACGTCGTCGCGCGCTGGCTGCATGCGTTGCAGGAGCGCTTTCCGGCGGAGCGCTGAACCGCGCTTCACGCGCGCGCGGCCGGCGTGCGCGCGCATCAATCGCAAGCGATTGCGATTCGCGTTTTCGATTCGATTTTCATGCCGCGCAACGGCAAAACTTGCGGGCCCGATGCGCGCTTTCGGCAACGCTTTCCGGCTACGTCCTGTTACAAAAAACCGCCTGTCGCGCGGCATTCGAATCGCCTACATTGCAATCCACTTCGACACATTCGTCGCATGCCCGGACTGGCTTTCCCGTCGGGTCGACATCGCAGACACACCCGACAAGCAATGAAAAGAAGAGGAGTCTTAACCGAAGCGCTGGCGGCATCCAGCGCACGCGGATTGCGATGACTGAAACGGCATGCTGAACGGCACGCAACGACACGCGGCATGATTGCCGCGCCCCGGCTCGCGTTGTCTCGTCGTGCCCCGCCATCGCATTCGCCCCTCACCGAGGAGTCGTCCATGCGACGCATGATCGTGTCCCATCCGCTTGTCACCCGCCTGTCCGCCGCGATGGCGCTGGCCGCCGCTGCCGCGGCGCACGCCGAACCCGTCGTCGTCTCCGGCCCCAGCCCGTTCGCCGCGTGCACCATCGGCGGCCCGGGCACCAACTACGTGAATGCAGAAGTCGAACCGTGGCTCGCGGTCAACCCGGCGAACCCGAACAACATGATCGGCGTGTGGCAGCAGGACCGCTGGTCGAACGGCGGCGCCCACGGGCTCGTCGCCGGCTACACGTTCGACGCCGGCGCGACCTGGGCGCGCACGCCGCAGCCGTTCAGCGCATGCGCGCCGGGCGGGCTGAAATACGAGCGCGCGTCCGATCCGTGGGTATCGTTCGGGCCGGACGGCACCGCGTATTCGGTATCGATCTCGTTCAACCAGTCGAACAACGGCAATGCGGTCGGCGCGTCGGTCTCGACCGATGGTGGGCAAACGTGGAGCAGCCCGGCCGTGCTGATCGCGAACGACGAACCGACGACGCAGTTCTTCAACGACAAGGAATCGGTGACCGCCAACCCGGTGAAGGCCGGCACCGCGTACGCGGTATGGGACCGTCTCGAGCTGCCGAACGGCAATCCGTACGCGAACCTGCACACGAAGGCGTACCGCGGGCCGACGCTGTTCTCGAAGACGACCGACGGCGGCAAGACGTGGAGCGCCGCGAAGGTCATCGTCGACGTGCCGTCGCGCCAGCAGACGATCGGCAACCAGATCGTCGTCGATCCGAAGAGCGGCACGCTCTACGATTTCTTCGACCTGATCCAGCCGCCGTTCAGCAAGGCGGCCGGCAAGGTCGCGTTCATCAAGTCGACCGACGACGGCGCGACGTGGACCCAACCGCAGGTGATCGCCGGACTGCAGACGGTCGGCGTCACGGATCCGAACACCGGCGAACCCGTGCGCACCGGCGACATCATTCCGGAACCCGCGATCGATCCCGCATCCGGGCAACTCTATGTCGTGTGGCAGGACAGCCGCTTCAACGGCGGCGCATACGACGAGATCGCGCTATCGACGTCGAAGGACGGCGGCGCGACCTGGAGCGCGCCGCAACAGGTGAACACGCCGACCGGACGCCCGGCGTTCAATCCGTCGGTGCGCGTCGACAACACGGGTGCGGTGATGGTCACGCACTACGACTTCCGCGACCTGCAGGCCGGCAACACGACGACGCTGCCGACCGGCTTCTGGCGCAAGATCTCGCACGACGGCGGCGCCACGTTCGCCGACGAGCGGCGCGTCGGCGGCCCGTTCGACATGAAGCTCGCGCCCAATGCCGAAGGGTTCTTCATCGGCGACTACCAGGGGCTCGACGTCCTTCCGTCGTCGTCGTTCCATCCGTTCTTCGTGCAGACCAACGCGGGCAACCTGACGAACCGCACCGACGTGTTCTTCGCGCCGTAACGCGAGCCCGACCATCTCGCCGCCGCCCCGCCGCCATGCGTCGCGCGGCGGCGGGCGCAGGTCCCGCGCCTCAATGCATGTCGGTCAGCACGATGCGCCCGTCGACCTTCCCTTCCCGCAGCTTCGCGAATACGTCGTTGATGTTGCCGAGCCGGTCGCGGTGGATGTGCGCGCGCACCAGGCCGTCCGCCGCGAAATCGAGCGATTCCTGCAGATCGCGCCGCGTGCCGACGATCGACCCGCGCACGGTGATGCCGTTCAGCACGGTCGAGAAGATCGGCAGCGGGAAATCGCCCGGCGGCAAACCGTTGAGCGCCACCGTGCCGCCGCGCCGGACCATCCCGAGCGCCTGCGCGAACGCGCTGCGCGACACGGCCGTGACGAGCACGCCGTGCGCGCCGCCGATTTCCTTCTGGATCACTGTTGCGGGGTCGTCGATCGACGCGTCGATCGTCAGGTGCGCGCCCAGTTGCCGCGCCAGCGCGAGCTTGTCGGGGGAAATGTCGATGGCCGCGACGTGCAGGCCCATCGCCCGCGCATACTGCACGGCCACGTGCCCGAGGCCGCCGATGCCGGAAATCGCGAGCCACTGGCCCGGGCGCGTGTCGGTGACGCGAATGCCCTTGTAGACCGTGACGCCCGCGCACAGGATCGGCGCGATCTCGTCGAACGCGACCTGCGCGGGCAACTGGCCGACGTAGTCGGGATCGGCCAGCACGTATTCCGCGTAGCTGCCGTTCACCGAATAGCCGGTGTTCTGCTGACCGTGGCAGAGCGTTTCCCAGCCCGTGCAGCAGTACTCGCAATGGCCGCAGGCCGTATAGAGCCACGGCACGCCGACGCGATCGCCCTCGCGCACGTGCGTGACGCCCGCGCCGACCGCCGCGACGATCCCCACGCCTTCATGGCCCGGGATGAACGGCAGCGACGGCTTGACGGGCCAGTCGCCGTCGGCCGCGTGCAGATCGGTATGGCAAACACCCGACGCCTTGATGTTGACGAGAATCTGGCCGGGCCCCGGTGCCGGAATCGGCACTTCCTCGATGCGCAACGGCGCGCCGAACGCGTGTACCACGGCCGCTTTCATGGTCTGGGTCATGCGTCGCTCCTGTCTGGTCGATGAGCGACTCAGTATCCGGTTCCGGAATCAGAGCACGTTGATACGCGTCAACGCATCGGAACGGATGCAGCAACCGACCCGACGCGCCACGATCGGCATCGTTCGACGTGAAAGCTCGCGCCGTCGATCGCTCGCCGCCCCGCCGCTCGCGCCCCCCTTTCACCGCTCCGACGGAAACCCGACGAGATCCCGCCATTCGGCTTGGAATTTGACATGATATAACATATCATCTCGCGTGCTCGTCCGCCTGACACCGTCCCGACCCGGTGGCCGAGCCTCGCCGAGCCATGTTCCAACGGGTCATTGCGCGTCATAGACGCAACAATATATCGTATCCAGTGGTGACCCGTATCGCTCGTTATCCGATCCGATTCCAACCGATTCACCGACCATGCGCGACCTCCCTCGCTTACCGCTTCGCCCGCTCTCGTCCCTGTCGCTGATGCTGTTCGCCGCCGTCGCCCACGCGCAGACCGATGCACCGGGCGCGTCCGGCACGCCCGCCAACGCATCCGCGCCGCTTGCACCGATCTTCGTGACCGCGAACCCGCTCGGCGACACCGAACTGATCGCCCCGACCGTCCAGCTCTCCGGCGATGCGCTGACACGCCGCCAGGCCGATTCGCTCGGCGAAACGCTCAACGGGCTGCCTGGCGTGTCGACCACCACCTACGGGCCGATGGTCGGTCGGCCGATCATCCGCGGGATGGACGGCGACCGGATCCGGCTGCTGCAGAACGGCGTCGCGGCCTATGACGCGTCGTCGCTGTCGTACGACCATGCGGTGCCGCAGGATCCGCTGTCGATCGAGCGCGTCGAAATCGTGCGCGGGCCGGCCGCGCTGTTGTACGGCGGCAACGCGGTGGGCGGCGTGGTCAACACGATCGACAACCGGATTCCGCGCGAAGCGATCCAGGGCGTGACCGGCGCGCTCGACGCGCGCTACGGCGGCGCGAATTCCGTGCGTGCCGGCGCCGCGCAGGTCGAAGGCGGCAACGGCCGCTTCGCGTTCCACGTCGACGCGTTCGATCGCGAAACGAGCAAGCTGCGGATTCCCGGCTACGCGCGCAGCAGCCAGCAACGCGCGATCGACGGTCCCGACACGCCGCAACCGGAAGGCAACGTGCCGAACAGCGACGGCCGCGTGCACGGCGGTGCGGTCGGCGCGTCGTACACGTGGGCGGACGGTTTCGCAGGCCTGTCGTACAGCGGCTACGAATCGAACTATGGCTCGGTCGCGGAAAGCGACGTGCGGCTGCGGATGCGTCAGGAACGCCTCGCGCTCGCGTCCGAGGTGCGCAACCTGAGCGGGCCGTTCACGACGCTGAAATTCGATTTCGCGTACACCGACTACCGTCACAAGGAAATCGACAACGGCGAGACGGCGACCACCTTCCGCAATCGCGGCTACGAGGCGCGCATCGAGGCGCGCCATCGCAAGATCGGGCCGTTCGAAGGCGCGATCGGCGTGCAGTTCGGCCAGAACACGTTCTCGGCGCTCGGCGACGAAATGCTCGTGCCGTCCACGCGCACCAACAGCGTCGCGCTGTTCGGCCTCGAGGAATGGCAGGTGGTCCCGACGCTGAAGCTGAGCCTCGGCGGCCGCTTCGAGCATGTGAAGGTCGATCCCGATCCGGCCGGCGTCGAGAAATTCGCGGGCGCGCAGCCGCGCGACTTCAACGCGGGCAGCCTGTCGGCCGGCGCGCTGTTCACACTGACGCCGGTCTGGTCGATCGCGGCGAACGTCGCCTACACCGAACGCGCGCCGACCTTCTACGAGCTGTATTCGAACGGCCCGCACGATGCGACCGGCCAGTTCCTGATCGGCAACCCGAACGCGTCGAAGGAAAAGGCCGTGTCGACCGACCTGTCGCTGCGCTATGCGAGCGGGCCGAACCGCGGCAGCGTCGGCGTGTTCTACAACCGCTTCTCGAACTACCTGACCGAGTACAACACCGGCCGCGTCGTGGACGACGACGGCGAACCGGTCGCGCCCGGCACCGACGGCTCGCTCAACGAGGCGATCTACCGCGGCGTGCGCGCGGAGTTCTACGGCATCGAGCTGGACGGCAAGTGGCGGGCATTCTCGCGGCGCGGCCACACGGTCGATCTCGAACTGACGGCCGACTACACGCACGCGCGCAACGTCGACACGGGCCAGCCGCTGCCGCGCATCGCGCCGCTGCGCGCGACGCTCGCGGCCGACTACGGTTACGGCCCGTTCGGCGCGCGCGCGCAGGTCACGCATGCGTGGTCGCAGCATCGCGTGCCCGACGACGACTTCTCGACGGACGGCTATACGTCGCTCGGCGTGATGCTGACGTACAAGTTCCGCGTCGGCCCGACGCACTGGCTCGCGTACCTGCGCGGCGACAACCTGACGAACCAGGAAATTCGCTACTCGACGTCGGTCGTGCGCGGCTTCGCCCCGCAAGGCGGCCGCAGCGTGATGGCCGGATTGCGCACCACGTTCTGACCCTCGCACGGCTCGCGGCGCCCGCCGCGAGCCTTTTGCCGGCGCGCCCCCGAACCGCCCGCGCCTTCCCATTTATCCGTCAATCGATCGCATCGTTTCGCATTGAAACGCACGCCGGATCGCACCCCAATTCGTCCGCAACGAAATTCCGTTATTCACCGGTAAATCAGAAAGAAATCATCAGACAATTATTATAAAGAAGATGGTTTTTGTTTTATCAGTAAAACCGGTTTCAAATCCCCCGCATAACGCATTGAATAAATGCCCTCCCGGCAGCTTATTGATCGGGATCAAGAATGCCCGAGCGACAAGGCTTTCATCACTCGAAAAACGAATATCAGGGTTTTCGAAGGGTAAAGAATCATCGCGAATACCCGTTAAAGCCGGCACGAGCCCGTATCTGGTCGAACTAATAAATTCCATTTGCCAACCACACGCACGGGGGCCCAAACGTGAAAATCGCCAGAATGAGCATCAAAACGAAACTCCTCGGCGGCTTCGGCCTGCTCGCCGCGGTCGTCGTGATCGTGTCGGGCATGGCTCTCAAGGCACTGTCCGACACGAACGCCGAGTTTTCACGCTACATGAACGGCATCAACGCACGGGCGAACCTGTCCGCGCACATCCGCACCGCGGTCGACCGGCGCGCGATCGCCGCGCGCAACCTCGTGCTCGTCACCCGGCCGGCCGACGTCGAGGCCGAGCTGGCCGAGGTGAATCGCGCGCACAAGGACGTGCAGGACCATCTCGCGAAGCTCAAGGAACTCATGGCGAACGCGACCGACACCTCCGATCGCGCACGCGAACTGGTGGCCGACATCGTGCGCATCGAAACCCGCTACGGGCCCGTTGCACTGCGCATCGTCGGGCTCGTGCAGGCCGGCAAGAAGGACGAGGCAACCGCCGATATCGACGACAATTGCCGCCCGTTGCTCGCGCAACTGGTGCGGGCGACCGACGCCTATGCGACCTATACGCACGAACGCGAAACCGAGATCGCGCAGGCCTTCGCGGATCGCTACACGGTCGAGCGCAACCTGCTGGCCGGCATCTGCCTGATCGCCGTCGCGATCGCGGCCTGCGGCGGCCTGTGGCTGACCCGCAAGATCACGGTGCCGATCAGCGCGGCCGTGGACGTCGCGCGCACGGTGGCGAACGGCGATCTCGGCAGCCGCATCGAGGTGCGCGGCAACGACGAAACGCGCGACCTGCTCGACGCGCTGCGGACGATGAACGAACGGCTGATCGGCATCGTCGGCCGCGTACGCGACTCGTCGAACAGCATCGCGCACGCGGTCAGCGAGATTGCGTCGGGCAACCTCGACCTGAGCCAGCGCACCGAGGAACAGGCTGCGTCGCTGCAGGAAACCGCGGCGACGATGGAGGAATTCACGTCGACGGTGCGCCTGAACGCGGAAAACGCGCAACAGGCGAGCACGCTCGCCGCGAATGCGTCGGACGTCGCGCACCGCGGCAGCTCGGTGGTCGGCCGCGTGGTCGACACGATGACGGAGATCGGCCACAGCTCGTCGAAGATCGCCGACATCACGGGCATCATCGAAGGCATCGCGTTCCAGACCAACATCCTCGCGCTCAACGCGGCGGTCGAAGCCGCGCGCGCGGGCGAACAGGGCCGCGGCTTCGCGGTCGTCGCGAGCGAGGTGCGCAATCTCGCGCAGCGCTCGTCGACGGCGGCCAAGGAAATCAAGGAACTGATCACCGCGTCGGTACAGACGATCCGCGACGGCTCGGCGCTCGCGGGCGAAGCCGGCAAGACGATGTCCGACGTCACGCAGGCCGTGGCGCGCGTGACGGACATCATGGGCGAGATCGCGGCCGCGTCGGCCGAGCAGAGCCGCGGCATCGACCAGGTGAACCTGACGATCACGCAGATGGACGAGACGACGCAGCAGAACGCGGCGCTCGTCGAGCAGGCGGCGGCCGCGTCGAAGTCGCTCGAGGCGCAGGGCCGCGAGTTGTCCGAAACGGTCGCCGCGTTCCGGATGCCGTCCGGCGCACATGGCGCGTCGCCCGGCGCGCATGCGCAGGAAGCCGGCCCGCGTCACTGGCAGCCGGCTGCCGCGTAACGGCGGTCGCGAACGAGACGGCGATGCGCACGCTGTTTCGCTTGTGCGCGTGCGCCGCGCTGGCGCGCACCGGACGATGCACGGCCACGCGCGGCACGCGATGCGGCAGCGCGTCGTCGTCACCCGATAACGCGTCCGGAAGTACGCATGCATGGCGACGCGCATCGCCGCTGCGTGCGACGCGTTTCCGGCACGCGCGCGTGTAGGCCGACACGCCGCGCAGCACAGCCGCATTCCGCATCGAAGGTCAGTGCCGCCGATTCGCGTGCCGTCATGCGCGCACATGGATCGCCGACAAAATCGCCCGCCATGCGCGCCACGCGCCGCCTGGCCTTGCACACATTGCGTCCGCAGCCGTGCGCAAGTTTCGGTCCCGCTCCCGCATCGCGCGTTGCCGTGCCGTCGTCACCGATACCGCGCGACAGGCGGGTCCACCTCGTCCGTCGATACAGACTTTTAAAACGCACGAATGACGAGTATCCTAAAAAAGCACTTCTCGACCGGACGGCGAATCGCATGCCCTGACTCCCGTCCGATCGCCATGCGGCCCCATCGTATCGCGCAGCGCGCGCCGATGGCGGCGTCTGCCTCTCGCGCCTTGGCCGCACGAACCTTCCCCCAACAATCGTCAGGAGAGCTGGTGAGCCGACTCGTCGTCGTATCCAATCGCATCGCAGATCCCCGTAAAGCCGCGGCCGGCGGCCTCGCCGTCGCCGTGAAGGACAGCCTGCAGGAAACCGGCGGCGTCTGGTTCGGCTGGAGCGGCAGGCTACGCGGCGGCGACGATCAGGCCGCGCGGGGCGACGACGTGCAGATCCAGAACGTCGGCGGCATCCAGCTCGCGACGATCGATCTCGATCCGCAGGATTACGACGCTTACTACCTCGGCTACTCGAACAACGTGCTGTGGCCGGTGTTTCACTATCGGCTCGACCTCGCGCAGTTCGATCGACGCTTCGCCGACGGTTACCGGCGCGTGAACCAGCTGTTCGCGCGCAAGCTGAGCACGCTGCTGCGGCCCGACGACGTCATCTGGGTGCACGACTACCAGCTGATTCCGCTCGCCGCCGAGCTGCGCGCGATGGGGTGCACGAATCCGATCGGCTTCTTCCTGCACATCCCGATGCCGCCGCCGCCGATCATGGCCGCGATCCCGGAACACGAATGGCTGATGCGCTCGCTGTTCGCGTATGACCTCGTCGGCTTCCAGACCGAATCGGATCTGCTGCACTTCGAGCATTACGTCGAGGCGGAAGCCGGCGCGGCGCGGTTGCCGGACGGCCGGCTGCGCGCGTTCGGCCGCACGCTGTCGGCCGGCGCGTTCCCGATCGGCATCAACGTCGACGAGTTCGAGTCGCTCGCGCGCGATCGCGACGGCCTCGACATGTTCGAGCGGATGCGCGACGAATATTCGCGCCGCCAGTTGCTGGTCGGCGTCGACCGGCTCGATTACACGAAAGGGCTGCCGCAGCGCGTGCATGCGTTCCGCCAGCTGCTCGAACAGTATCCGGAGAACCGCGACCGCGCGACGCTGATCCAGATCGCCGCGCCGAGCCGCGAGGATCTCGGCGCGTACGACGACCTGCGGCGCGAGATGGACAGCCTGTGCGGCGCGATCAACGGCGACTACGGCGAGCTCGAATGGATGCCGATGCGCTACATCCACCGCACCGTCGCGCGCAAGCGCCTGCCGGGCCTCTACCGCGCAAGCCGGGTCGCGCTCGTCACGCCGCTGCGCGACGGGATGAACCTCGTCGCGAAAGAGTTCCTCGCCGCGCAGGACGCGGCCGACCCCGGCGTGCTCGTGCTGTCGCGTTTCGCGGGCGCGGCCGAGCAACTGAAGTCGGCGCTGCTCGTCAATCCGTACGACACGCAGGGCACCGCGCAGGCGATCCAGCGCGCGCTCACGATGCCGCTCGAAGAGCGCCGCCAGCGTCACGCGGCGCTGATGGCGATCATGCGCAAGACCGACGTGCACTGGTGGCGCACGCGCTTTCTCGAAGCGCTCACCGAAGCGGCCGAAGTGGCGGCCGCGGCCGAATCCTGACGCGCTGACGCGCGCTCACGCGCCGGTCGTCGCGCATTCGAGCACGACGCCGTTTGCATCGCGCGCGTCGACCGAAATCGGGATGCGCGCGCATGCTCCCGGTCACCACGCAATACGCATCGAACCGATCGAGCGCGCGCGTCGCGGCCGCGAGGCCGGCCCAGGTCCGGCCGACCGACAGGCGCACGGCCATCGCGCCCACGCGCACCCTGCCCGCTTCGTTCCGCACCATATCGACATCGACATCGACATGCGCGGTGTCCGGCTGCGAATCGACGTGCCGCCGCTCCAGCGCAAACGCCACGCGGCGGCTTCAGCGATCGTGTTCATGCGGCCGGCCGTACGCGACGAAATCGCGCTCGACCGCCGACGCCTGCTCCGTTTCGATCGCACCGCCGCGCGCGCCGGCATCGTCACCGGGCGACGCCGACGTGGCCGACGACGGTTCGATGCGCCCGTCGATCAGCGCCTGCAGCGCGTCGCGCTCGAGCACCTCGCATTGCAGCAGCCGTCGCGCGATGCGTTCGAGCGCGTCGCGCCGTTCGCCGAGCGTCGCCGCGACGCGCACATGCGCATCGGTCAGCAGCGTGCGCACCTCGTCGTCGATCATGCGCGCGGTATGCTCGCTGCAGCGGCCGTCGGCGCCATGCCATGCGCTCGGCATGCCCTGGCGCGCGTCGCCGTCGTCGAACGTCGCGAGCCCGATCTTCTCGCTCATTCCGTATTGCATGACCATGTGGCGCGCCATCGCGGTCGCGCGTTCGAGGTCGTTCTGCGCGCCGGTCGACACATCGCCGAACACGAGTTCTTCCGCCACGCGCCCGCCGAGCAGTGCGTCGATCCGGTCGAGCAACTCGCTGCGCCGCAGGACGTAGCGATCCTCGGTCGGCACCTGCTGCGTGTAGCCGAGTGCGGCGACACCGCGCGGAATGATCGACACCTTCTTCACCGGGTCGCAATGCGCGCGGCTTTCCGCGACGAGCGCGTGGCCGGCTTCGTGATATGCGATCGTCAGCTTCTCCTGCTCGTTCATCACGCGGCTCTTGCGCTCGAGGCCCGTCAGCGCGCGGTCGATCGCTTCGTCGAAATCGGCCATGCCGATCGCCGGCTTGCCAAGTTCGGCCGCATGCAGCGCGGCCTCGTTGACGACGTTCGCGAGATCGGCGCCGACGAAGCCCGGCGTGCGCGACGCAAGCTCGCCGAGATCGACGTCGGCCGCGAGCTTCACGCGCTTCACGTGCACGCCGAGGATCTGGCGGCGGCCGTTCACGTCGGGCCGGTCGATCGCGATGTGGCGATCGAAACGGCCCGGCCGCAGCAGCGCGGGATCGAGGATCTCGGGCCGGTTGGTCGCGGCCATGATGATCACGCCGGAGCCGGCCTGGAAGCCGTCCATCTCGACCAGCAATTGATTGAGCGTCTGTTCGCGCTCGTCGTTGCCCGACATCGGGCCGACGCCGCGCACCTTGCCGAGCGCATCGAGCTCGTCGACGAACACGATGCACGGCGCCTTCTGCTGCGCCTGCTCGAACAGGTCGCGCACGCGCGCGGCCCCCACGCCGACGAACATCTCGACGAACGCCGAGCCGCTGATCGAGAAGAACGGCACGGCCGCCTCGCCGGCCACCGCGCGCGCGAGCAGCGTCTTGCCGGTGCCGGGCGCGCCGACGACGAGCACGCCTTTCGGGATCTTGCCGCCGAGCCGCTGGTAGCGATCGGGGTTGCGCAGGAACGCGACGAGCTGCTGCAGTTCGGCCTTCGCTTCGTCGATGCCGGCGATGTCGTCGAACGTGATGCCGGTTTCCTGCTGCACGTACACGCGCGCCCGGCTCTTGCCCATCCCGGTGAAGTCCTGCAGCCCGCCGCGCTTGCGCAGCATCATGTTCCACACGAACACGAGCAGCATGAGCGGCAGCAGCCACGATGCGAGCGACGCGATCCAGCCGGTGTCGGGCGTGCCGTGATAGCGGATGCCGGCGGCGGTCAGCGTGTCGATCAGGTGTTCGTCGGTCACGCGGCTGGTCGTGAAGCGCCACGGCGTGCCGGCCTGCTGCACGACCGCGGCGTCGGACGCCGGCAGCAGCGTGCCGGCCTGCGGCATCTTCAGCGTGCCCGAGATCGACGCGGGGCCGACCTCGAGATCGTCGACCAGCCGCGCGGCGACGAGCCGGTGGAAATCGCTGTATGCGATCGGTGTCGACGTCGGATGCAACATCAGCAACTGCGCGGCGAACAGCACGAAGAAGCCCGCCGCGATCAGCAATCCCGGGTAGTCGAATTTCCTGTCCATGGCATCGGGCCGGCCGTATCTGCTGCGCGGCGTGCGCTCACGCCGGCACGCGCGCGCAACCGGTACGCGGCCGCGGCAGCCATGCGAAAACGCCATGCATCCACGTCATCGTCGCCTCGCTGTCTCGCGTCGTTCGTCGCATCGATGCCGCCTCGGCAACCCGTGGGCCGGCGTCGCCGGGCAATCCTCGCCCGGGCGGCGCGCCGCGACGCGCCGCCCCTGATTCCAGTCTAGTTCGCGCGTGGACGTCGCGCAGCGCTCGCGGCGCAAGCGTCGAATCGTCCGACAAACGGCTTTCATCCGCCCCCTTGCCGCGCTATAGTCGCGCTCATGACATTTTTGTGACAGTCGCATCGTGCCGCCGCGCGCGATGCCGGCCGTTGCATCCCGCGCCGCATTCGCCGCAGCCCGCGCGGCCGCCGGGCGCGCATCGAACGACCCGCCCACCCGCCCACCCGAGGAGCCCACGACGTGAACGACACCCCCGATCGCCCCGACGACCTTCCCGCCGATCCCGACCGCCGCCGCTTACTCGGCGGCCTCGCCGCGCTCGGCGCCGGTGTCGCGCTCGCCGGCTGCGAAACCACCGCAGGCAACGCGCCGCGTTCGGCCGCCGACCTGCGCATCGACGAGGCGTTGCGCCAGCGCGTGCGCCACATCGTCGTGATCTATGCGGAAAACCGCAGCTTCGCGAACCTGTACGGCGATTTCCCGGGTGTCCGTTATCCGCTGAGCGAAGTGCGGCCCGAGCATGCGCAGCAGCTCGACCGCGACGGCAAGACGCCGCTGCCGGTGCTGCCGAAGATCTGGGGCGGGCTCGTGCCGCAGGCGCAGGAAGTGGACGGCAAGCGCTACGCGATCGCCGAGCGCGACATCGACAAGCTGCCGAACGCGCCGTTCCGGATTGCCGATGCGCAGGGCAAGCCGCTGCCGAACGGCGTGATCACGCGCGACCTGTGGCACCGCTTCTACCAGAACCAGATGCAGATCGCCGGCGGCCGCAACAACCAGTTCGCCGCGTGGGCCGATTCGGGCGGCCTCGTGATGGGCCATTACCGCAATTCGGCCGACACGCTGCGGCTGTGGAATCTCGCACGGCAATACACGCTGTGCGACAACTTCTTCATGGCCGCCTTCGGCGGTTCGTGGATGAACCACATGTTCCTGATTTCCGCGCAGCCGCCGCGGTATCCGGACGCGCACAAGCATCCGCATGCGGCGAAGCTGCTGTCGAAGGTCGAAGGCGACGATCCGGCCGGCACGCGCCTGAAGCTCGCCGACGATTCGCCCGCGTCCGCGCTCGACGGCCCGCCGAAATTCGCGGTCGACGGCCCGCTCACGCCGGACGGCTACGGCGTGAACACGATGGCCCCGCCGTACCAGCCGAGCTACGTGCCGCCGCCCGATCCGGGCAATGCCGCGTATGCGGACCCGGCCGACCATCGCGTGATGCCGCCGCAGGGCTACGCGACGATCGGCGATCGCCTGTCGGAAAGGAACATCGACTGGGCGTGGTACAGCGGCGCGTGGCAGTACGCGCTCGAGCATCGCGACACGGGCACGGTGCCCGATTTCCAGTACCACCACCAGCCGTTCAACTACTTCGTGAACTACGCGCCGGGCACCGAAGCGCGCCGCAAGCACCTGCGCGACGCGGGGCTCGGCGACGAGCCGTCGACCAACCACTTCATCGCCGACATCGACGCGGGCCGCCTGCCGGCCGTCACGTTCTACAAACCGCAGGGCAACCTGAACATGCACGCGGGCTATGCGGACATCGAATCGGGCGACCGTCACATCGCGACCGTGATCGACCATATCCGGCGCGGCCCGCAATGGGAGAACACCGTGATCGTGATGACGCACGACGAAAACGGCGGCTGGTGGGATCACGTCGCGCCGCCGGTCGGCGACCGCTGGGGCCCCGGCTCGCGGATTCCGGCGCTCGTGATCTCGCCGTTCGCGAAAAAGGGCTTCGTCGATCACACGCTGTACGACACGAACTCGATCCTGCGCTTCATCAGCCGCGTGCACGGGCTCGCGCCGCTCGACGGCGTGGTCCTGCGCGACAACGCGTTCGCCGCGCGCGGCGCGACGCCGCCGGGCGACCTGACGAACGCACTCGAGCTCGGCTGACCGCCAGCCGGTCGTCGCAAACGACGACGCCCCGGGCCATCCGATGAATGGTCCGGGGCGTCGTTCGTTTCAGGCCCGGCGGCGCTACGCGGCGCTGCGCACTGCGTCGCGCACGGCCAGCGCCGCATGACGGCCGGCCTGTCGGCCGAAGAACGTCGCGTCGGCCAATGACAGCCCCGAACTGTATCCGGCGCCCCAGCGCGGCAGCCCGCACGTCGTGCGACCGGCTGCGTAGAGCCCCGGCACCGGCGTACGCGTCGCATCGAGCACCTGGCCGGTGGGCAGCGTATCGAGCCCACCGAGCGTGAAGTGCGGATAGAACGCGTAGTCGATCCGGCAATCGAGCGCGACGAACGGCGGCTCGATCAGCGGCTGCAGCCACTGCTTCGCCTTGTGGAACAGCGGATCGACGCCGTCGGCCGCATGGCGGTTGTAGACGTCGACGGTCGCCGTCAGCGTGCCGGCCGGCATCCGCAGGTCGCGTTCGACCTCCTCCCAGGTTTCGCCGGCCGCCGCGATGCCGATTCGCGCGATGGCGGGCGGCTCCTGGTACGTCGCGTGATCGACGAGCAGGTAGATGCGATCGTCGGCCTGATGGAACGCATGATGGCCGGTGCGGCCGTGATAGCCGTCCTCGTTGACGAAGCGCTGCCCGCGCGCGTTCACGAAAATGCCCTTGATCAGCGCTTCGGGCGCGTAGAACGGCAGGCTGACGAAGCCCTCGTCCATGTGGATCGCCGCACCGCCCGCGCTCTGGCCGAGCAGGATGCCCGACCCGTCGTCGCCCGGGCTGCCGATCGGCTCGTCCGAGCGCAGGAATTGCGGCGCATGCCGGCGCACCATGTCGCGGTTCATCGCGAAACCGCCCGCGCACAGGATCACCGCACGGCGCGCACGCACGAACACCGTGTCGCCATACGCGCGCAGCACGACGCCGCGTACCGCGCCGCCGTCGTCGACGATCAGCGCCACCGCGCGCGTGTCGTAGCGCGTGGCCACGCCGAGCGCCGCGACACGCTCGGCCAGCACGCGCATCAGCAGTTGCCCGCCGCCCCAGCCCGGCCATTGCGGCGTGTGGCCGCGCGGGCACGGCTTCGCGGCCTCGCTGAACGGCCAGGCTTCCTCGCTGCCCGACCAGATCAGGCAGTCGTCCGTTTCCGGTTCGACGATCCGCTCGGCGATGAACGTGTTCTTGTACGTCACACCCTGCGCGACGAGCCAGTCGTGGTGCGCCAGGCTCTCGTTCGCATAGAGGCGCACCTTCGCGTCGTCCGCGTCGCGGCCGCCCGCGAGCATCAGGTAGCGATACAGGTCCTCGGTGTCGTCGGTGAAGCCGGCCTGCCGCTGCGCGGGCGTGCCGCCGCTGCCGCCGAGGTAGATCTCGCCGCCCGACAGCGCGCTCGTGCCGCCGTAGCTCGACGCGCGCTCGACGATCAGCGTGTCCGCGCCGGCGCTCGCGGCCTCGATCGCGGCACACGCGCCGGCCGCGCCGAAGCCGACGATCACGACGTCGTGGTCGGCGTCCCAGCGGTGCACGTCGCGCAGGTTCAGGGGATGGGTCAGGGAATAGTCGAATGACATGACGAATGGATCGGCGTGGAGGAAATTTGCGGGATGCTGCGGACGCGGCGATGGCCGCCCGCGTGGACGACCTGACGCGAAGCAGCGTGGTCGATACGAAGCCCATGCGCCGCGCGGATGGAACGCCGACGACATGAAACCTGACCGGCTACGCTGCCTGATGCGACACGCCACGTGTCGTATCGCGTGCGCTCGCCGAAAGCGGTCCACGCGCCATCGCGCCGCGATGGCGCCCTTCCTGCGCGGTTCGAGCCCGCACCGGCGTCACATGCCGCGCAGCGCGGCGAAACCGAAGTGCGACGGATCGATCGGCACGCACCCGGTCGGCAACCCGTTCGGATCGACCGAGCGGCATTGCAGGATGCCGGCCGCATACGGCGGCGACGGGACTTCGTCCGCGCCGTATCGCGCCATCGCCATGGCAGCGAACGTGCCCATCGCCAGTACGCACAGCTTGCGAGTCGTCAGTCTCATGATCGTCATCCCCTCCGGTTGGCCGCTGGTGCGGTTCGTGTCCGGCGTGCCTCGCGTGCCGCACCGGATGACTGCACGGTAGCCAGCGCCAGGCCGGCGGCCATCGTCCGTTTCGACTAGGGGCAAACGCTGAGCGGACCGGGCGCCGCATGTCGCGCCGCAGCATCGATACCGACGGCATCGCATGCCTGCGGGGCAGGCAATCACGTGACACGCCTTGCTCGACCGGTCGCTTCAATCGTCAGACGCATGTCCTGCTTCGTCACCGCATCGCACCATCGACTCGCGCGCGTACGCCGCGCGCCGGCCGTCCCCGGTGTTTTCCCCGACCCCGGCCCTGCTCCGTATGGGTGATGAAGGTCGAACGGTCCAGTGCGAACCTGCGCATCGACGTCGCAATGCCGCCGCGTTCGCATACGCGACGCGACCGACTCTTTCCGTTCTTCCACGGGAGCACTGCATGACCGATTCGCATTCGCGCCACGCGCTGTACGAGCTTGCGTGCCGCTACGCCCAGGCCGTCGACCGGCGCGACTGGCCTCGCCTCACCGCCCTCTTCACCGCCGACGCCACGCTGGCCGGCCCCGGCTTCCGCTTCGACGACCGCGACGCGATCGTCGCCGGCATGCGCGTGATCGAGCGTTACGACGCGACCCAGCATCACGTACACAACCAGCTCGTCACGCTCGACGGCGGCGAGGCCGATGTCGAGACCTACGGCGTCGCATGCCACGTGTACGTGCGCGACGGCGTGAAGCGCAAGCTCGACTGGGGGCTGCGCTATCGCGACCGCTGCGTGTTCGACGGCGACACGTGGCGCTTCGCCGCGCGCACGCTGCACGTCGACTGGTCGCAGGATCTGCCGCTGGAAGGCTGAACGATGCGTGCTTCTGCTCGCTTCGCCGGCGGCATCGCAGATGCCGCGCTGTTCCTTGCCGGCGGGCTCGCGACGCGGATCACCGGCACGATGCGGGACGTCGACGGTGACTCACTCGCGGCAGTCAGCGGGTATCGCGACCCGAACGGCTTCTAGACCCACTGCCATGCGTCGCGGGCAACGGCTTCGATTTCCGAGCAGCGGCCAGACACACCTGCCGCTTCATCCGTTCATTTCACGCGGCGCCCTTGCGCCGCCACCGGAGACACCATGAAGATCCTGATCGTCGGCGGCACGGGCCTCATCGGCGGCCACGCCGCGTTGCATCTGCACGCGCAAGGCAATCACGTGACGCTCGCCGCACGCAAGCCGGCCGCGGCAGGCAGCGCGCTCGCGCAGTTCGACGTGCTGCAACGCGACTACGTGGCCGGCAATTTCACGCGCGACGATCTCGCGCCGTTCGACGCGGTCGTGTTCGCGGCCGGCAACGACATCCGCCATCTGCCGCCCGGCACCGACGAAGCCGCGCACTGGGAACGCGCGAACGTCGATGCGGTGCCGCGTTTCTTCGCACTCGCACGCGATGCGGGCGTGAAGCGTGCGGTCCTGGTCGGCAGCTTCTACCCGCAGGTCGCGCCGGCGCTCGTCGACACCGTGCCGTACGTACGCTCGCGCCATCTCGCCGACGAACGCGTGCGCGCGCTCGCGACGCCGTCGTTCGCGGTGTGCAGCGTCAATGCGCCGTTCGTCGTCGGGTCGGTGCCGGGGTTGCGCAACGAGATGTTCGCCGCGTACACGGGGTATGCGAAGGGCCAGTTGGCGGGACTGCCGGTGTACGGGCCGGCCGGCGGCAGCAACTTCATCTCGACGCAATCGCTGTCGGAAGCGATCTGGGGCGCGCTGCAGCGTGGCGAGGCCGGCAAGGCCTATCTCGTCGGCGACGAGAACCTGAGCTTCGCCGACTACTTCGCCGCGTTCTTCCGCGCGGCCGGCAACCCGCGCGACGTGCCGTCGCTCGACCAGGAGCATCCGCTGCTGCCCGACATCGCGATCTACACGGGGCGTGGCAACATCGTGTCGTACGAGCCCGATCCGGCGGATATCGCGCTACTGCGCTACCGGCGCGGCGACGTACAGCGCGCGGTCGACGAAGTCGTCGCGCATTGCAGCGCGCGGTGAGCGAACGGGTTAAGCACGGCGTGGATACGAAAACGTCCCGCCGCCGGCAACAAACGCCGGCGGCGGGACGTCAGGGTCGATAACGATGCGTACCGCGTCAGCCGCCGATACGCTGCTCGATCTTCTTCATCGTGTCGGTCATTTCAGCCGGCAAGCGGAGCTTCAGCGTCTCGAACAGCGCCGCATGCAGCTTCAGCTCCTCGCGCCATTCGTCGGCGTTCATCGACGTCACCGCATCGAACTGATCGCGCGTGAAATCGAGGCCGTCCCAGTGCAGGTCTTCATACGCAGGCGACACGCCGAACGCATGCTCGCCGCCACCGCCGGTGCCTTCGAGACGATCGAGCATCCACTTCAGCACGCGCATGTTCTCGCCGAAGCCCGGCCACACGAACTTGCCGTTCGCATCCTTGCGGAACCAGTTCACGCAATAGATCTTCGGCAGCTTCGCGCCGGCGGCTTCGAGCTGCTTGCCGAGTTTGAGCCAGTGCGCAAAATAATCGCTGACGTTGTAGCCGCAGAACGGCAGCATCGCGAACGGATCGCGGCGCACGATGCCCTGCTGGCCGACGGCTGCCGCGGTCGTCTCGGAACCCATCGTCGCGGCCATGTACACGCCTTCGACCCAGTCGCGCGCCTCGGTGACGAGCGGTACCGTCGTCGAGCGGCGGCCACCGAAGATGAATGCGTCGATCGGTACGCCGGCCGGGTTTTCCCAGTCGTCGTCGATCGACGGGCACTGCGCGGCCGGCGCGGTGAAGCGCGAGTTCGGGTGCGCGGCCTTGCGGCCGGTTTCCTTGGCTATGTCGGGCGTCCACGGATTGCCCTGCCAGTCGGTCAGCTTCGCGGGCGGCGTGTCGGTCAGCCCTTCCCACCACACGTCGCCGTCTTCCGTCAGCGCGACGTTCGTGAAGATCACGTTTTCCTTGAGCGTGGCGATCGCGTTCGGATTGGTCTTCACGCCCGTGCCCGGCGCCACGCCGAAGAATCCGGCTTCCGGGTTGATCGCATACAGACGGCCGTCGCGGCCCGGCTTCAGCCACGCGATGTCGTCGCCGATCGTCGTGACCTTCCAGCCGTCGAAGCCCTGCGGCGGGATCAGCATCGCGAAGTTGGTCTTGCCGCACGCGGACGGGAACGCGGCCGCGACGTGATACTTCTTGCCGGCCGGCGACGTCACGCCGAGGATCAGCATGTGTTCGGCGAGCCAGCCCTGATCGCGGCCCATCGTCGACGCGATGCGCAGTGCGAAGCACTTCTTGCCGAGCAGCGCGTTGCCGCCGTAGCCCGAGCCGAAGCTCCAGATCTCGCGCGTTTCCGGAAAATGCACGATGTACTTGACCGGGTTGCACGGCCACGGCACGTCCTGCTGGCCGGCTTCGAGCGGATGGCCGACGCTGTGCACGCACGGCACGAAATCGCCGTCCTCGCCGAGCACGTCGTACACGTCGCGCCCCATGCGCGTCATGATCCGCATGTTCACCGCGACGTACGGGCTGTCGGACAGTTCGACGCCGACGTGCGCGATCGGCGAACCGAGCGGGCCCATCGAGAACGGCACGACGTACAGCGTGCGGCCGCGCATCGAGCCGCGGAACAACCCGTTGAGCGTCTCGCGCATTTCGGCGGGCTCGATCCAGTTGTTGGTCGGGCCGACGTCGTCGCGCGAGGCCGCGCAGATGAACGTACGATCCTCGACGCGCGCGACGTCCGACGGGTCGGATTGCGCGAGATACGAATTCGGGCGCTTCGCCGGGTTCAGGCGCTTGAGCGTGCCTTGATCGACCATCGCCTGGCACAGCGCATCGTATTCTTCCTGCGAGCCGTCACACCACACGACGCGCTCGGGCTCCGTGAGTGCCGCGATACGCGATACCCAGTCGATCAGCTTGCGATGTTTGACGAAAGCCGGCGGAGCGATCAGCGGGCCGTGTGTCGCTTCGGCCATGGTGTTTTGCGACATGGGAATGTCTCCAGATTATTGGGCGGGGATGGGGGATGGGCGATGCGGGGCGGGCCCGCGAGATGGGGAATGCGTGCGGAGCGCAGGAGGATGCGGCGCGCAGGACGGGACGCGCGAGCGGAGCGCGCGTCGATGCCGCGATGCGTGCGAGAGAAGGTGAAGTCTCGTTAGAGGGTGCGAACGCGAGTTTCGCCATGCAAGCAACCTGCCATACAACTCCATGCCGGCCAGCATACCATCGCCGTTATTGGGCGGGCGTTGCGTTGCAACAAGAAACAACTGTGACGGCGCGCCGGCATGCGCGTTGCAGACAGGTCCTTTTTACAGGCGTGGTCGCGCGGGCTTTGGGGACGAAACGGCCGCGACGGCCGCCCCGCAAGGGTTTCGCACGAGCGGCAATTTCACCCTGCCGCTCGCGCGTACTCGCGACGCAAACGCGCGCCGCGCGAATTCGCGTTTTCGCTACTCAGGCAAACCCTGAATTAGGTTGCGTACACAAACATCCTGTTTGAATGCCCGCCACACGTCCCCGCTCAAAACGGTGCGCCAGGCAATCCGGGGTAATACGCGCCCGCCGCCATCCCGCCGTCGACGGCCAGTTCCGCACCGTTGCAGTACGACGCTTCGTCGCTCGCGAGGAACAGCGTCGCGCGCGCGATCTCGTCGGGCAAGCCGACGCGCTGCAGCGGCACGTTCGCATAGTGCCGGTTGATTTCCTCGAGCGGCGCGCCGGTCGGGTTCGACATCGCGGTGTTCACGCCGCCCGGATGGACGGAATTCACGCGCACACCCTGGTGACCGAGCTCGAGCGCGGCGACCTTCGTCAACCCACGCACCCCCCATTTGCTCGACACGTACGCGGCCAGCGCATTCACGCCGCGCAGCCCGTCCACCGACGAGATGTTGACGATCGATCCGCTCTGCTGCGCGATCATGCGCGGCGCGATCGTACGGATGCCGACGAACGTGCCGACCAGATTGATCGACACCGCCCGCTCGAAATCGCGTTTCGACAGCTCGGTGATGCCGCCGAACGTCAGCACGGCCGCGTTGTTGACGAGCACGTCGATGCGGCCGAACTGCTCGACGGCCGCCTCGGCCACGCGCGCCCAGCTCGCTTCGTCGGCCACGTCGAGCCGCACGAAGCGCGCCGCGTCGCCGAGTTCGCGCGCGAGCGCTTCGCCTTCCGCGTCGAGCACGTCGCCGATCACCACGCGAGCGCCCTCTTCGACGAACAGCCTGCACGTCGCGGCGCCCATGCCGCGCGCGCCGCCCGTGACGATCGCTACCTTGCCTGCCAGTCGACCCATGTCGTCCTCTCTCGATTCCGGTTTGACGGCAGCGCTGCGCACGCATGCGCGCGGCTGCCGAATTGATGATGGGCACACGCCGTGCGACGTCAGCCCCAGTACGCCTGTCCGCCGTCGAGCGGCAACGTCGCGCCCGTCAGATACGCGGCGTCGCGACTCGCGAGAAACACGATCGCGCGCCCGATGTCCTGCTCGCAATCGCCGACGCGGCCGAGCGGGATCGTGCGGAAGAACGCGGCCGCTTCCTGTGGATGCGCATCGATCCAGCCTTTCAGGCCCGGAGACAACGCATGCGGCGCGACCGCGTTCACGCGGATGCCGTCCGCGCCCCATTCGCATGCGGCAGCGCGCGTCAGCGCACGAATCGCCTCCTTGGTCGCTGCATACGCGCCGTAACCGGACGCATCCCAGCGCACCGCGGCCGACGACGCGAAGTTGACGATCACGCCGTCGCCCTTCAGATGCGGATGGCACGCGCGCATCATCCGCAGCGTCGCGATCGGCCCCGATTCGAGTCCCGCCAGAAAATCCGCGTCGCTCACGTCGAGCAGGCGGCCGAGCGGCACGACCTGCGCGTTGTTGATCAGGATCTGCACGCCGCCGCACCGCTCGACGACGGCCTCGACGCACCGCGCGATCTGCGCGGCGTCCATCACGTCGCAAACGAACGCGTCGGCCAGGCCGCCGCGCGCACGGATCGCTTCGCACGTCGCGAGCAGCTTGTCGCGCGTGCGGCCGACCACCGCGACGTGCGCGCCTTCGGCGGCGAGCGCATGCGCGACGCCCTGGCCGACGCCCTGCCCCGCGCCCGTGACGAGCGCGACCTTGCCGTTCAGGATGCCCATGCGTGCTCCTTTAGGCGACGATCGCCGGATGGGCCTGCACCGGCCCGCCGAGCAGTTCGCGGTACGACGGCGGCTGCTTGCCGTCGAGATCGGCGATGCCGTATTGCAACGCGGCTTCCGCACCGACGAGCACCTGCCCCGACAGCGCCATGCGCCGCGGATCGTCGTGGATCGCATGAATCACGCGGCCCGTGAATTCCGGGCTTTCGGCGACGAGCGAAAACTCCTTGTACAGATCCGGATGTTCTTCCCATACGCGCGTCGTGCGCTCGGTGCGCAGCGGCCCCATCCAGATCGACACGGCCGCGACGTCGAAGGGCTTCAGGTCGACGGCCATGTCCTTCGCGAACTTGTCGACGCCGGTTTTCTGCGCGCCGTACGCCGCGCCGTGCATGTAGCAGCTCGCGCCGAACGACGACGTGAACGCGATCAGCCCGCTGCGGCGCTTCGCCATCAGCGGCGCCGCGTGCCAGCTCGCGACGTACGCGGAGCGCAGCCCGACGTCGAGGATGTTCACCAGATCGAGCGATTTCTCCCAGAACGGGCCGGGCAGGATCAATTGATCGTGCAGGTAGGTCGCGTTGTTGACGAGGATGTCGAGCCGCCCGCCGTCGCGCTCGACACGTTCGAACAGCGCCTTCACCTGTGCGTCGTCCGCGTGGTCGCAGGCCACCGCGATCCCGCGGCCGCCGAGCGCGTCGATCTCGCGTGCGGTCTCGTGAATCGTGCCGGGCAGCGGCGCATCGCCTTCGCGCTGCGAGCGGCCCGTCACGTAGACGGTCATGCCGGCCGCACCGAGCGCCCGCGCGATACCCTTGCCGGCACCGCGCGATGCGCCCGTCACGACGGCAACCGGCGCATCGTGGTTCTGTGTCATGTTCGATGTCTCCTGTGGAAGGTTCATCACGCAGCCGGCGGCTGCGCACCGGCGAACAGCACGCCCGGCGCGTCGCCTTCGTAGCGGGCCGACAGCGTCGACGTGACCACGCAGCGCGTGGCCGCGATCTTCCATTCGCCGTCGACCTTGCGATACACGTCGTCGTAGGTCGCGCCGAGCTGCGTGAGCGTGCGCGCGTGCGTGTCGATCATCTGGTAATGCAGGCCCCACGTACCGCGCGCCTGCGTGTCGTCGATCACGGTGATGTCGGGATTCACGCCGTGATGCATTTCAACGATGTGCGGATGGCAGCCAAGCCGCTCGAATACGTCGACGAGCGCGTCGCGCGTGTCGAACGTGCCGATCCGGCCGTAATCGATCTGCACGGGGCCGGCCACGAAGCAGTCGCGCATGCCCTGCGGATCCTTGCGGTCGCAGCACGTGAAGTAGCGCGCCTTCAGCCGGCGGATCGCATCGGCGTCCTCGAGCCTGCGCACGCGCGTTTCGAGCGATTCGATGAGGGTCATCCCGTCTCCTTGTTCGGTGCCCGCGCGGTTCGAAGGCCGCGTCGATGCCACGTTACCGCCGCGCGCTGCGCCGGCCATCACCCGTTCGGATGAAACCGGCGCTTCGTCGAAGCAGCGCCGCGCGCATGCGCACGCGGCTTTCGTCCGAACAGACGATGTGATGCAGGCGGCCTCGTCCCTACCATCGAACGACATCACCACGAGACACGCCGATGGACGACACGACCCGCACGCTCCACGAATACGAGCAGATCCGTCAGTTGAAATACCGGTATTTCCGCGCGGTCGACACGCACGACTGGACGCTGCTCGCGGCGTGCCTGACCGAGGATTGCGAGGCGCGGCTGTATGGCGGCCGGTATGCGTACGACGGCCGTGACGCCTTCGTGTCGAGCCTGCGCGAACTGATCGGCAAGCCGACCTTCCTGACGATGCATCACGGCCATCACCCGGAGCTCACGCTGGTGTCGGCCGAGCACGCATGCGGCATCTGGTTTCTCGAGGATCACGCGATCAATCTCGACGACGACTACCTGCTGCACGGCACCGCGTTCTACGACGACCAGTACGTGAAGCGCGACGGCGTATGGCGCATTCATGCGACGCGCCACGAGCGGTTGTTCGAAACCGTCACGTCGCCGATTCCACCGTCGTTCACGCTGACCGCGAACCGCTTCGCCCCCGGTGCGCATCGAGCGGCCGGATCGACCGAAACCGCTTCCTGAACCGCGGCGGCCGCGCCGCCGCTCCCGTCATTCCCTTCCCGGAGCCGGAACCATGGAGAAAGTCATTTACGTGTTGTGGCGCGATGCACAGGTCGCGCCCGATCAGTGGAGCCGCGGCGTACGCGCGCAGCTCGCCGACCGGCTGCTGTCGCTCGGCGCGCACGGCGTGCAGGTGAACGTCGCCGATGCCGACGTCGCGCCCGCCGCCGGCCTGAAGCAGACCAACACGCAGCCGGGCATCGACGGGATCGTCGCGGTATGGGTCGACAGCGCGAACGCAATGTTCCGCCAGCCGTTCGACGACGCGGTGCGCGCCGTGGTCCCGCACATGGCCGCGTATCTCGTCACCGAGTCGCAGCCGATTCCGAACACGCGCTTCCCCGCGCGGCCCGGCGAGCGTACGACCGGTTTCTCGCAGCTCGCATTCCTGAAGCGCCCGCCGCGCCTCACGCACGAAGCGTGGCTCGACGTGTGGCACGGCCATCACACGCGTGTCGCGATCGATACGCAGGACAATTTCCTGTACGTGCAGAACGTCGTCGTACGTGCGCTCACGCATGCGGCGCCCGGCTACGACGCGATCGTCGAGGAATGCTTCCCGGCCGCCGCGATGACCGATCCGCACGCGTTTTTCGATGCGGTCGGCGACGAGGAGAAGTTCCAGCGCAACGTGGCCGAGATGATGGACAGTTGCGGGCGCTTCATCGATTTCGACAAGATCGACGTGGTGCCGACGAGCCAGTACGTCGTGAAGGCCGTGCGCGGGTGACGTGCCAGGCTCGGGCAGACAAAAAAAAGGTTCATCGTGGATTACCGGGGAACGCGGCGCGGATCTTGAGGAAGAAGTATTCCTCGTCGCGGTACCCGTAAGCCCTGCGCTTGATGACCTTGATAGTGTTGTTGATTCCCTCGACGA
>NZ_JAKWFH010000077.1:0-29903 GCF_029522185.1 Burkholderia sp. IO2
GCCGGCGTTGCGCGCGGCCGCCGCGGGCGCCGCGGGCGCCGACCACGAACCGAAGCGGGCGGCCGACGCCACTGCGCGTACGCAGAAGGACGCACCGGCTTCCCGCGGCGCCGCCGCCGCAGGCGGCTACGGCCCGCGTCTGGCGAAGACGGCCGCAGCGGCGGACAAGCCGGCCGCGAAACCCGCGCTCGTGCGCCCGGCGCTGAACGGCGAGAAGCCGGCGCTGGCGGCCGCCGGCACGTCCGACGACGACTGGGAGACCTTCTAAGCCATGCAGCACGCGCGCGCGCCGTTTCGACCCGATGCACCGGATGCCTCGCCTCGCGCGGGCGAACCGGGGCGCGACTTCGCGTTCACCGGCGCGGATTTCGCACGCATCCGCGCGCTGATCCACCAACGCGCGGGCATCTCGCTGTCCGAGCACAAGCGCGACATGGCCTACAGCCGTCTCGCGCGACGGCTGCGGGCGCGCGGCCTCGACACGTTCCGCGACTACCTCGACCTGCTCGAGCAGGAAGACGATCCGCTCGAGTGGGAAGCATTCACCAACGCGCTGACGACCAACCTGACCGCGTTTTTCCGCGAGTCGCACCATTTCCCGATCCTGTCGGAATTCGTGAAGGGGCGGCCGGCGCCGGTGTCGGTCTGGTGCTCGGCGGCGTCCACCGGCGAGGAGCCGTACTCGATCGCGATCACGCTGATCGAGGCGCTCGGCGAAACGGCGGCGCGCAGCGCGTCGATCCTCGCGACCGATCTCGACACGCAGGTGCTCGCGAAGGCCGAAGCCGGCATCTATACGTACGACCAGGTCAAGCACCTGTCGCCGGAGCGGCTCAAGCGCTTCTTCCTGAAGGGCACGGGCGCGCAGGCCGGCCGCGTGAAGGTGCGCCCCGAGCTGCGCGCGATGATCCGTTTCGAGCAACTGAACCTGACCGATGCCGACTACGGGATCGGCAAGCCGTTCGACGCGATCTTCTGCCGCAACGTGATGATCTATTTCGACAAGCCGACGCAGGGGCAGGTGCTGTCGCGCTTCGAGCCGCTCGTGAAGCCGGGCGGCCTGCTGTTCGCCGGCCATTCGGAGAATTTCACGTACGTGACGCAGGCGTTCCGGCTGCGCGGGCAGACGGTGTACGAACTGACGCGCGACGCCGCTCAGGGCGCACGGTCGCGCGGCGCGCAGGCGAGCGCGGCGGCTGCGACGTCGTCGCCCGTGCGCGCGCGGGCCGCGGGCGGCGCGCCCGCCTATGGAGAGCGCGGATGAGCGCACTGCCGATCGCGACCAATCGCTACTTCGACAACCACTTCGAGCGCCCCGGCGTGAAGCTGTTGCCGAACGAGTTCTACACGACGTCCGAGGACATGGTGCTGATGACCGTGCTCGGCTCGTGCGTCGCCGCGTGCCTGCACGACCCGTATGCGGGCATCGGCGGGATGAACCACTTCATGCTGCCGGACGACGGCGCCGATCCGGGCGCCGCCGCGTCGGAATCGATGCGCTACGGCGCATATGCGATGGAAGTGCTGATCAACGAGCTGATCAAGGCCGGCGGGCGCCGCGAGCGCTTCGAGGCGAAGGTGTTCGGCGGCGCTGCCGTGCTGGCCGGGATGACGACGATCAACATCGGCGATCGCAACGCGGATTTCGTGCGCCGCTATCTCGCGCTCGAGCGCATCCGCATCACCGCGGAAGACCTGCAGGGCGTGCATCCGCGCAAGGTCGCGTTCATGCCGCACAGCGGGCGCGCGATGGTGAAGAAGCTGCGGCTGCAGGTGCCGGGCGTCACCGAGCGCGAAGCCGCGCTCGCGCGCGAGGCCGATCGCCTCCGCACCGCACGCACGCGTGCGCACGTCGAGCTGTTCGCCGCGAAGCGGCCTGCCGCGCCGCAACCGGCGCGCCCGCGCATCGAGCTGTTCGGCGCGCGTGGCGCCGCGCCGGCCGGCAGCGGCGGTGCGCGGACGGCTGGCCCGCAAGGGAGCCCGTACGCGGCGAACCTATCAAGAAAGCAGGAGGCATGACCGCAGTGCAGAAGATCAAAGTATTGTGCGTCGACGATTCGGCGCTGATCCGCAGCCTGATGACCGAGATCATCAACAGCCAGCCCGACATGACGGTGGTCGCGACCGCGCCCGATCCGCTCGTCGCGCGCGAGCTCATCAAGCAGCACAACCCCGACGTGCTCACGCTCGACGTCGAAATGCCGCGCATGGACGGGCTCGACTTCCTCGAGAAGCTGATGCGCCTGCGGCCGATGCCGGTCGTGATGGTGTCGTCGCTGACCGAGCGCGGCTCGGAAATCACGCTGCGCGCGCTCGAGCTCGGCGCGGTGGATTTCGTCACGAAGCCGCGCGTCGGGATTCGCGACGGGATGCTCGACTACGCGGAAAAGCTCGCCGACAAGATCCGCGCGGCGTCGCGCGCGCGCGTACGCCAGGCGCCGCAGCCGCAGGCCGCCGCGCGCACGGCGGACAGCGCCGCGGCCGCGCCGATGATCAACAACCCGCTCGTCAGTACCGAGAAGCTGATCATCATCGGCGCGTCGACGGGCGGCACCGAGGCGATCCGCGAAGTGCTGACGCCGCTGCCGCCGGATGCGCCGGCCGTGCTGATCGCGCAGCACATGCCGCCGGGCTTCACGAAATCGTTCGCGCAGCGACTGAACGGCCTGTGCCGGATCGCGGTGAAGGAAGCCGAGCATGGCGAACGCGTGCTGCCGGGCCATGCGTACATCGCGCCGGGCCACGCACACCTGTTGCTCGCGCGAAGCGGCGCGAACTACATTGCGCAACTGTCGGACGAGCCGCCGGTGAACCGGCACCGCCCGTCGGTCGACGTGCTGTTCCGCTCGGCGGCGACGCATGCGGGCAAGAACGCGATCGGCGTGATCCTCACCGGGATGGGCCGCGACGGCGCGGCCGGCCTGCTGGAAATGAAACGCGCGGGCGCCCACACGTTCGCGCAGGACGAAGCGAGCTGCATCGTGTTCGGGATGCCGCGCGAGGCGATCGCGCTCGGCGGCGCGGACGAGATCGCGCCGCTCGCCGACATGAGCCGCCGCGTGATGGCGCGCCTGGCGACGATGGGCGACCGCGTGCAGCGCGTGTGAATGGAATGTCACGGGGCGCGTGCCACGATACGCGTCCCGACGGAAACGAATCTGGAAAGGAACGACGATGGACAAGAGCATGAAAATCCTGGTGGTGGACGATTTCCCGACGATGCGCCGGATCGTCCGCAACCTGCTCAAGGAACTGGGCTATTCGAACGTCGACGAGGCCGAGGACGGCCTGGCCGGACTCGCGCGGCTGCGCGGCGGCGGCTATGACTTCGTGATCTCGGACTGGAACATGCCGAACCTCGACGGCCTCGCGATGCTGAAGGAAATCCGCGCCGACGCGACGCTCACGCACCTGCCGGTGCTGATGGTCACGGCCGAGTCGAAGAAGGAGAACATCATCGCGGCCGCGCAGGCCGGCGCGAGCGGCTACGTCGTGAAACCGTTCACGGCCGCGACGCTCGACGAGAAGCTGAACAAGATCATCGACAAGATGGCCAAGGCCGGGAGCTGAACGTGAACGAGCCGATCCATGCGGCGCTCGCCGGCGCGGCGATCAACGCCGACGGCCATGCCGAAGGCGCCGATTACGCGAGCGACCGGATCCTCGCGCGCATCGGCCACGTCACGCGCACGCTGCGCGATTCGATGCGCGAGCTCGGGCTCGACAAGCACGTCGAGCGCGCGGCGGAAGCCGTGCCGGATGCGCGCGACCGGCTGCGCTACGTCGCGACGATGACCGAGCAGGCCGCGGTGCGCGTGCTGAATGCGATCGAGATCGCGAAGCCGATGCAGGAGCGCATCCAGAACGAGGCCGAGGCGCTCGACGTGCGCTGGGCGCAGTGGTACGCGGCGCCGATCGAGCACGCGGAAGTGCGCGAGCTGATGGACGATACGCGCACGTTCCTGCGCACGCTGCCCGAGTCGACGTCGGCGACTCGTGCGCAGCTGCTCGAGATCATGCTCGCGCAGGATTTCCAGGATCTGACCGGCCAGGTGATCAAGAAGATCATGGACATGGTCTACCTGATCGAGCAGCAGCTCCTCACGGTGCTCGTCGAGAACATCGCGCCGGAGCGGCGCGAGCAGTTCGCGGCCACCGCCGCCGCGTTCGCGGCCGAGCAGATGAGCGCGACCGGCAGCCCCGAATCGCTGCTGAACGGCCCGCAGATCGCGCCGGAAGGCAAATCCGACGTCGTCCAGGACCAGGGGCAGGTCGACGACCTGCTCGCCAGCCTCGGCTTCTGAACCCGGTCGCCACGCATCGGCGCGCCCCCTTCCGCGGGGGCGGCCCGATGCGTGCATTCCCCGTTCCCGCCGCGTTTTTCCGTGTCCGCCGCCGTTGCGCCGCGCGGCGTGATCCTGCGTCGAATTGACACGTGGCCACACTCCGCAGGCATACTACGCGTCAGCAGCAACGTAGCGTCATTCGTAAGATTCATAAGTTGGCAGGCGGCGGGGGCCGACGGCGGCGCCGTCGGCAACGAAGCCAGTCCCTTGGGGGGGAACGTGAAGCTGAAACGCTTGGGCTGGACCGTCGCGCACGCGACGGCTGCAATGAGTGTGCTGTGGGCCGTCCACGCACATGCGGAACTGGGCGGCGCACCGATGTCGCCGCCGGCGGACGATCAGGCCGCCACCGTGCGGGCGCTGCAGCGCGCGATGCGCTCGGCGGACGGCGTGCAGACGAGCACGGCCGCCTATACCGTCCGCGAGATCACGCTCGGATCGGGCACCGTCATCCACGAATACACGTCGGCCGCCGGCAGCGTGTTCGGCCTCGCATGGCGCGGGCCGACGATGCCGGATCTCGCGTCGCTGCTCGGCAGCTATTTCCCGCAGTACACCGCCGGAGTCCAGGCGGCGCACCAGGCGCGCGGCTGGCGCGCGCCGGTGGCCGTCGAGACGAGCGGCCTCGTGATCCGGACCGGCGGCCACATGGGCGCCTTCTCCGGTCAGGCATGGCTGCCGTCGGCGCTGCCTGCCGGCGTGGCCGGCACCGATATCCAGTGACAGCGGGAGAGCGACCTTGAGCATTCCTCGTACATTCAAGCGCTGGCTCGGCGTGCTGGGCCTCCTGGCCGCGACGGCCGTACTCGTGACGGCATGCGGCGGCGGCGATGGCGGCGGCGGCAGTGCGGGCAACGGCGGCAATACGGGCGGCAACGGCTCGGGCGGGTCCGACGGCAACAGCGGCAACACGGCCGTCATCACGGTCGGCGCCGGCGCCGCGAACGTGATCAACATCCCGACCATCAGCTTGAAGGTCTGCGTGCCGGGCACGTCGAACTGCCAGATCGTCAACAACGTGCTCGTCGATACCGCGTCCTACGGGCTGCGGCTCGTCGGCAGCGCGGTGGCGGGCGTGCACGACAGCCTGCCGCAGGTGACGAGCGGCGGCGCGCCGGTCGCCGAATGCGGCAAGTTCGTGTCGAGCTACACGTGGGGCTCGGTGCGCACCGTCGACCTGTCGATCGGCACCGAGCAGGCGAGCTCGCTGCCCGTGCAGATCATCGGCGACCTCGGCACGACCAACGTGCCGAGCTCGTGCACGAACGGCGGCGCGTCGGCCAACTCGACCGGCGCGCTCGGCGCGAACGGGATCCTCGGCATCGGGCCGGCGCCGTACGACTGCGGCACGACCTGCGCGACGTCGACGTCGACGAGCAACAACTACTACGCGTGCCCGAACGGCGACAACGCAAGCTGCACGGTCGCGCTCGTGCCGCTCGCGCAGCAGGTGGCCAACCCCGTGCATCGGTTCGCGAACAGCGACGGCGTGAGCGTGCAGATGCCCGACATCTCGTCCAGCGGGCAGGGGAGCGCAACCGGCACGCTGACGTTCGGCCTGCCGAACCTGAGCGGCAAGACGGTGATGACGTCGACCACGACCGGCGACGTCAGCGCGACGTTCCAGGGGCGCAACGTGACCGCGTTCTTCGATACGGGCTCGAACGCGTATTTCTTCAACGATTCGGCGCAGACGGTCTGTTCGAGGAACACGGAGTTCTACTGCCCTGCGACCACGACCTCGTACTCGGCCACGCTGAGGGGCCAGAACGGCGCGTCGGGTACCGTGTCGATGCCGGTCGCGAACGCGGATTCGCTGTTCTCGAACCCGTCGACGTTCGCGTTCAACGACATCGCGGGCCCGTTCGGCTCGTCCAGCTGGCTCGACATCGGCATGCCGCACTTCTACGGCAAGACGATCTACTTCGGGATGGACAAGACCGCGAGCGGCGGCGCGCAGCCGTTCGTCGCGTTCTGACGCGGCACGGCCGGACGCAGGAACGAAGGGGGCGAGCGATCGCCCCCTTTTTTTATCCGGCGTGCGGTGCGCGCGCTACGGACCGGCGCGCCGCCAGGCGCCGGTGGAGCGGCTACGATGTAAGACCGGCACCGGTGCCGGCACGACATCGAGGAGACAGCGCCATGACCCAGCGTATCCAGCGCATCACGCCGTTCCTGTGGTTCGACCGCGACGCCGAGGCGGCGGCCGCTTTTTACGTATCGGTGTTCGACAACGCGCGCATCGTGCACGTCGCGCGCTACGGCAAGGCTGGCGCGCACGCGTCCGGCAACGCCGAGGGCGCGGTGATGACCGTGGCGTTCGAGCTCGACGGGCAGGCGTTCGTCGCGCTGAACGGCGGCCCCGTGTTCCAGATGACGCCGGCCGTGTCGTTCGTCGTCAACTGCCGCGACCAGGACGAGATCGACCGTTACTGGGCGCGCCTGTCCGAAGGCGGCGACGAGCGCGCGCAGCAATGCGGCTGGCTGCGCGACCGCTTCGGCGTGTCGTGGCAGGTCGTGCCGGTGCAGATGGCCGAGCTGATGACGGGCGACCCGGCCCGCGCCGAGCGCGTGATGGCGCAGGTGATGACGATGAAGAAGCTCGATCTCGACGCGCTGCAGCGGGCGGCGGCTGGCTAGGGCCCGTTCACGCCAATAACGGGCTTGCGCTGGCCCCGGAAAGGGCCGGGCGCAAGGATTGCGACGAAGCGAAGACTCGACGTATTCGCGACGAGCATGACGTGGCGATCGGCCCGTCCGGGGGCCGTTGCGTCGGGGCCCGCTTTCCCCGCCTCTTCCCGTTTTCCCGCCCGTCGTTTCACCGTCCCCCCGCACTCAGCCGGTGCCGTCCCGCCTGCGAGCGCCGCCGCCCCCATGCGCCGGCCGGCCGGTTTTTCCGCCGCGCCGCGCATCGTTCCGCCCCCGCTCCGGCCGCGTTCGCGGCGCCTCGTCCGATTCCCCGAAATACCCCCCTTTCCCGGCTTTGCTCGACCGATCGGCGTTTGACGCCTCCATGAATAATCGGTGTCACTGGAAAACGGCATTCCGCCGTAGCCGACTGGAGGCCCCGTGGCAGACGAGAGCGATCTCGACAAGACCGAAGCCGCCACTCCCAGGCGCCGCGAGAAGGCGCGCGAGGAGGGGCAGGTCGCGCGTTCGCGCGAACTGGCTTCGTTCGCACTGCTCGCGGCGGGGTTCTACGGCGCATGGCTGCTCGCGGGCCCGTCGGGCGCGCATCTGCAGGCGATGCTGCGCGGCGCGTTCACGTTCGATCGCGCGACCGCGTTCGACACCCACCGGATGCTGTCGGCGGCCGGCAGCGCGAGCCTCGAGGGCTTCGCCGCGCTGCTGCCGCTTCTCGCGCTCACCGGCGTCGCCGCGCTGCTCGCGCCGATGGCGCTCGGCGGCTGGCTGATTTCGCAAAAGACGTTCGAGCTGAAGTTCGACCGGCTGAACCCGATCTCGGGCCTCGGCCGGATCTTCTCGATCCAGGGGCCGATCCAGCTCGGGATGTCGATCGCGAAGACGCTGGTGGTCGGCGGGATCGGCGGCATCGCGATCTGGCGCAGCAAGGACGAACTGCTCGGCCTCGCGACCCAGCCGCTCGGCGCGGCGCTGCCCGATGCGCTGCATCTGGTCGCCGTGTGCTGCGGCACGACGGTCGCCGGGATGTTGGTGGTCGCCGGGCTCGACGTGCCTTACCAACTCTGGCAGTACAACAAGAAGTTGCGCATGACGAAGGAAGAAGTGAAGCGCGAGCATCGCGAGAACGAAGGCGATCCGCACGTGAAGGGGCGCATTCGCCAGCAGCAGCGCGCGATCGCCCGCCGCCGGATGATGGCGGCCGTGCCGAAGGCCGACGTGGTCGTCACGAACCCGACCCACTTCGCGGTCGCGCTGCAATACACGGATGGCGAGATGCGCGCGCCGAAGGTCGTCGCGAAGGGCGTGAACCTCGTCGCGGCGCGCATCCGCGAACTCGCGGCCGAACACAACGTGCCGCTCCTCGAAGCGCCGCCGCTCGCGCGGGCGCTGTATCACAACGTCGAACTCGAGCGCGAGATCCCCGGTTCGCTGTACTCGGCGGTCGCCGAAGTGCTCGCATGGGTGTACCAGCTCAAGCGTTTCCGCTCGGAAGGCGGCGCGTTCCCGGCGGTGCCGGTCGATCTCGACGTGCCGGTCGAACTCGACAAGGGCACGTCGGTCGCCGCCGACGACGAACGTGAAGAAGCCGAGGACACGCTCGGCAAACGAGGGACCGCGGCATGAGCACCCCGACCACCGGCCTGTTCGCGAAGCGCCCGAACCTGCTGGCAGGCACGAACCTGCGTGCGCTTGCGGGCCCGATCCTCATCTGCATGATCCTGGGGATGATGATCCTGCCGCTGCCGCCGATGCTGCTGGATCTGCTGTTCACGTTCAACATCGCGCTGTCGGTGATGGTGCTGCTCGTCAGCATGTACACGATGAAGCCGCTCGACTTCGCGGCGTTCCCGAGCGTGCTGCTGTTCTCGACGCTGCTGCGCCTGTCGCTGAACGTCGCGTCGACGCGCGTCGTGCTGCTCGAAGGCCATACCGGCCCGGACGCGGCCGGCCAGGTGATCGAGGCGTTCGGCCACTTCCTGGTCGGCGGCAACTTCGCGGTCGGCATCGTCGTGTTCGTGATCCTGATGATCATCAACTTCATGGTGATCACGAAGGGCGCGGGGCGGATCGCCGAAGTGTCCGCGCGCTTCACGCTCGACGCGATGCCCGGCAAGCAGATGGCGATCGACGCCGACCTGAACGCGGGCCTCATCAACGAGGAACAGGCCCGTAAGCGGCGCCTGGCCGTGTCGCAGGAAGCGGAGTTCTACGGGTCGATGGACGGCGCGTCGAAGTTCGTGCGCGGCGACGCGATCGCCGGCCTGATCATCATGGCGATCAACGTGATCGGCGGGCTGATCGTCGGGATGGTCCAGCACGACATGAGCTTCGCCGCGGCCGGCACCAACTACACGCTGCTGACGATCGGCGACGGCCTCGTCGCGCAGATCCCGTCGCTCGTGATCTCGACCGCGGCCGGCGTGATCGTGTCGCGCGTCGCGACCGACGAGGACATCGGCACGCAGATCACCGGCCAGCTGTTCACGAACCCGCGCGTGCTGACGATCACCGGCGCGATCATCGTGCTGATGGGGCTGATCCCGGGGATGCCGCACTTCGCGTTCCTCGCGCTCGGCGGCGGCGCGATCTGGCTCGCGCGCACGCAGACCCGGCGCGCGGCGGCCCGCAAGGCGGCCGGCGACGTGACCGACATCGCACCGCCCGCCGTGCTGCCGGCCGACAGCCACGAAGCGACCTGGGACGACGTGCAGCTGATCGACCCGCTCGGCCTCGAAGTCGGCTACCGGCTGATTCCGCTCGTCGACAAGAACAGCGACGGCGAGCTGCTCAAGCGCATCAAGAGCATCCGCAAGAAATTCGCGCAGGAAATCGGCTTCCTGCCGCCGGTGATCCATATCCGCGACAACCTCGAGCTGCGGCCGAACGCGTACCGGATCGCGCTGAAGGGCGTCGAGATCGGCGCGGGCGAAGTGTTCCCGGGCCAGTGGCTCGCGATCAACCCGGGCCAGGTGACGGCCGCGCTGCCGGGCGCCGTCACGCAGGACCCCGCGTTCGGGCTGCCGGCCGTGTGGATCGACGTCGCGCTGCGCGAGCAGGCGCAGGTGTACGGCTACACGGTGGTCGACGCGAGCACGGTCGTCGCGACGCACCTGAACCATCTCGTCGTCCAGCACGCGGCCGAGCTGCTCGGCCGCCAGGAAGTGCAGGCGCTCGTCGAACGCACCGGCAAGGATGCACCGTCGCTCGTCGAGGACCTCGTGCCGAAGACGATCTCGCTCACCACGCTGCAGAAGGTGCTGCAGAACCTGCTCGAGGAAGGCGTGCCGATCCGCGACATGCGCACGATCCTCGAGGCCGTGTCCGAGCATGCGGGCCGCGGCGACGCGTTCGAGATCACCGCCGCGGTGCGCCTGTCGCTCGGCCGCGCGATCACGCAGCAGTGGTATCCGGGCAACGGCGAAATGCAGGTGATGGGCCTCGACGCGAACCTGGAGCGCGTGCTGTCGCAGGCGCTCGCCACCGGCGCGAACCCGGGCCTCGAACCCGGCCTCGCGCACAACCTTCTGACCGGCACGCAGCAAGCGATGCTGCGTCAACAGAATCTCGGGCTGCCGCCGGTGCTGCTGGTGCAGCACGCGCTGCGCGCGATGCTCGCGCGCTTCCTGCGCCGCAGCCTGCCGCAATTGAAAGTGCTGTCGTATGCCGAAGTGCCGGACACACGCACGATCAAAGTCGTTAACGTCATCGGGGGTTCCGCTTGAACATTCGCAAATTCACCGGCGCAACGAGCCGCGACGCACTTCGTCTCGTGCGCGAGGCGCTCGGCGCCGACGCGGTCGTGCTGTCGAACCGCACGCTCGATGACGGCAGCGTCGAAATCGTTGCACTCGCCGATTCGGATCTCGCCGCGGTGGCGCCGCCGGCCGCGCGTCCGCGCGTCGCCACGTCGCGCGTGCCGGAATCGGTGCCGGCCGCCGCCGTGCCGGGCATCGTGTCGCGCCCGGGCATCGCACCGCGCCCGGCCGTCAATCCGTATGCGGCCGGCGAAGGCGGGCTGCCGGACGTGTTCTCGTCGGTGTTCGGCGCGAGTGCCGACGCGCACGACGCGGATGCGCATTCTCCGTCGAGCGATGCGGACGCGCCCGCCGCGACAGCGCCGTCGATCGCCGCGCCGGCCGCCGGTACGCCTGCGCCCGGATCGCCGGCCGCCACTTCCGAGCCCGCACCGTGGCTGGTCGAGCACGCGAAGCGCCTCACGCAGCAGCGCGACGCGCTGATCGCCCGTGCGCAGGCGCCGGTCGAGCCGCAGCCGAGCGCGCCCGCGCCGCGCGCCGCGGCCAGCGCGACGCCGCCGGACTGGGCGCGCGACATCGTCCGCGACGCCGAACGCCGGATGCCGGCCGCGGGATCGCCCGCCGCCGGATCGCCGGCCGCCGCGAAGCGCGTACCCGACACGGGCGCCGCGTACGCCGGGAGGGCGACGGAACGCACGCGCCTGTCCGCCGACACCGCCGCCGCGGTGGCCGATGCGGTGAAGTCGCGCCTCGAGCGGATCGTCAACGACACGGTGATGCAGGAGCTGGGCGAGCTGCGCGGGATGATGCAAGAGCAGTTCGACAGCCTGATGTGGCACGACCGCCAGCGCCGCAGCGCCGTTCACGGCGCGCTGACGAAGCACCTGTTCGCGGCCGGCTTCTCCGCGCAGCTGGTGCGGATGCTGGTCGACAACCTGCCGTCCGGCGACGGCGCGCAGACCTTCGGGCAGGCCGCGGAATGGGCGCAGTCGGTGCTTGCGTCGAACCTGCCGGTGCTCGACAGCGAGGACGCGCTGATGGAGCGCGGCGGCGTGTTCGCGCTGATGGGGCCGACGGGCGTCGGCAAGACGACCACCACCGCGAAGCTGGCCGCGCGCTGCGTGATGCGCTTCGGCGCGAGCAAGGTCGCGCTGCTGACCACCGACAGCTACCGGATCGGCGGCCACGAGCAACTGCGCATCTTCGGCAAGATCCTCGGCGTGCCGGTGCACGCGGTGAAGGATGCGGGCGACCTCGCGCTCGCGCTGTCCGAGCTGCGCAACAAGCACATCGTGCTGATCGACACGATCGGCATGAGCCAGCGCGACCGCGCGGTGTCCGACCAGATCGCGATGCTGCACGGCGCGAACGCACCGGTGCAGCGCCTGCTGCTGCTCAACGCGACGAGCCATGGCGACACGCTGAACGAAGTCGTGCAGGCGTACCGCAGCGCGGGCGAGCATCCCGACCTGGCCGGCTGCATCCTCACCAAGCTCGACGAGGCGACCCACCTCGGCGGCGTGCTCGACACGGTGATCCGCTACAAGCTGCCGGTCCACTACGTGTCGACCGGCCAGAAGGTGCCGGAGAACCTGTACGTCGCGTCGACCAAATTCCTGCTGAAGAGCGCGTTCTGTGTGCCGCGCGACGGCTCGCCCTTCGTGCCGCAAGACGAGGACATGCCGACGCTGCTTTCCGCACTGACCGCACGTTCCACCGCCGAGCTGCACGAGGTGCGATTTGGATAAACGGATCATCGATCAGGCCGAAGGGCTGCGGCGCCTGCTGGCCGGGCGCGCGTCGCGCATCGTCGCGGTGACGGGCGGGCCGGCGGGCGTCGGCTGCACGTCCACCGTGGTGAACCTCGCGGCGGCGCTCGCGTCGCTCGGCAAGGACGTGCTCGTCGTCGACGAGCGCGCCGACGTGCACTCGGCCAGCGCGACGCTCGCGGGCGCGTGGCTGCGCGACGGCGAACGCACGCGGGTGGCGGCCGGCTTCGGCCTGTGCGGCGCCGCGCGGCTCGCGCGCGCCGGCTACAGCGACGCGCAACTGAGCGACTTCATCGACGGCCCGGCCGACATCGTGCTCGTCGACGCGCAGCTCGGCGCCGACGGCTCGTTCTCGGCGCTCGCGCGCGAAGCGCACGACGTGCTGGTCGTCACGCGGGTCGCCGCGCAGGCGATCACCGAGGCATACGCGTGCATGAAGCGGCTGCATTTCGCGCACGCGTTCGCGCAGTTCCGCGTGCTGACCAATCAGGTCGGCAGCCACGCGGACGCGAAGACGGCCTTCGACAACCTCGCGGGCGTCGCGAGCCGCTACCTGACCGTGTCGATCGCCGATGCGGGCTGCGTGAGCGCCGATCCGCTCGTCGAGCACGCCCGCGACCTGATGCATGCGGTGGTCGACGCGTTCCCGTCGTCGCCCGCCGCGCGCGACTACCGGCAGATTGCCGCCGACCTGTTGTACTGGCCGATGCGCCCGCGTTCGGGTGCGGGCCGGGCGGTCCACGCCGGCGGCAAGCCGTCGTACGAGGCGGGCGCGGCACACGCCGCGTGAGCGCCACCCGAAGGAGAGAGCCATGATGTACAACGCTCAAGGAAAGATGTCCCAGGCCGACGTGCTCGCGCAATATGCGCCGCTCGTGCGCCGCCTCGGGCTGCAACTCGTCGCGAAGATGCCGGCGAGCGTCGATCTCGACGACCTGATCCAGGCCGGCATGATCGGCCTGATGGACGCGGCCGGCCGCTACAAGGAAGACCAGGGCGCGCAGTTCGAGACCTATGCGACGCAGCGCATCCGCGGCGCGATGCTCGACGAGCTGCGCAGCAACGACTGGCTGCCGCGCAGCCTGCGCAAGACGTCGCGCGAGGTCGAGCACGCGGTGCACCAGGTCGAGCAGCACCTCGGCCGCTCGGCGAGCGAGACCGAGATCGCGCAGCACCTGAACATGCCGCTCGACGAATACCAGGGGATGCTGCAGGACCTGCACGGCAGCCAGCTCATCTACTACGAGGATTTCGACCGCGCGGCCGACGACGAGCCGTTCCTCGACCGTTATCGCGTCGATCACGCCGATCCGTTGTCGGCGCTGCTCGACGAGCACCTGCGCGAGGCGCTCGTCGAAGCGATCGAGCGGCTGCCGGAGCGCGAGAAGCTATTGATGTCGCTGTACTACGAACGGGGTCTGAATCTGCGCGAGATCGGCGCGGTGCTCGAAGTGAGCGAATCGCGCGTGTGCCAGCTGCACAGCCAGGCCGTCGCGCGCCTGCGCGCGCGGCTGCGCGAACAGGCGTGGGTCGGCGCCGAGTCCTGACCCCTTGTCGACGGCCGCGCGCGCCGGTGCCGCGCGCCCGTGCCGCGCTCGTGTGCGGGTCCTTGCGCATTCCGCGCGCCGATTTGCTACAATCCCCTCCGTTTTCCGAGGAGCGTTGCGACGGACCACCAGCGTCCGCCAGGCTCGGAGAGCTTCACCAAGCAGCCGTGCGGCGATTTTTTCGCGCCGGCCCCGCTTCCTGAACGGCGCTCACGTCACCAATCTAGAAACTTTTTAGAAAGGAGGGCGTGATGAACGCCATTATCGATTCCAAGGCATCCACCGATTACGTCGTCGCCGACATGGCGCTGGCCGGCTGGGGCCGCAAGGAACTCAACATCGCCGAGACCGAAATGCCGGGCCTCGTGCAGATCCGCGACGAATACAAGGCGCAGCAGCCGCTGAAGGGCGCGCGCATTGCCGGTTCGCTGCACATGACGATCCAGACGGGCGTGCTGATCGAGACGCTGAAGGCGCTCGGCGCGGACGTGCGCTGGGCATCGTGCAACATCTTCTCGACCCAGGATCACGCGGCGGCCGCGATCGTCGAAGCCGGCACGCCGGTGTTCGCGTTCAAGGGCGAATCGCTCGACGAATACTGGGAGTTCTCGCACCGCATCTTCGAATGGCCGAACGGCGAATTCGCGAACATGATCCTCGACGACGGCGGCGATGCAACGCTGCTGCTGATCCTCGGCTCGAAGGCCGAGAAGGACCGTTCGGTGATCGCGAAGCCGACCAACGAGGAAGAAGTCGCGCTGTACAAGTCGATCGCGAAGCACCTCGACGTCGACGCGACCTGGTACTCGAAGCGCCTCGCGCACATCAAGGGCGTGACCGAAGAAACCACGACCGGCGTGCACCGCCTGTACCAGATGGAAAAGGACGGCCGCCTGCCGTTCCCGGCGTTCAACGTGAACGATTCGGTCACGAAGTCGAAGTTCGACAACCTGTACGGCTGCCGCGAGTCGCTCGTCGACGGCATCAAGCGCGCGACCGACGTGATGATCGCGGGCAAGGTCGCGGTCGTCGCGGGCTACGGCGACGTGGGCAAGGGCTGCGCGCAGTCGCTGCGCGGCCTCGGCGCGACCGTGTGGGTCACCGAAATCGATCCGATCTGCGCGCTGCAGGCGGCGATGGAAGGCTACCGCGTCGTGACGATGGAATACGCGGCGGACAAGGCCGACATCTTCGTGACGGCGACCGGCAACTATCACGTGATTAACCACGATCACATGAAGGCGATGCGCCACAACGCGATCGTCTGCAACATCGGTCACTTCGATTCGGAAATCGATGTCGCGTCGACGCGCCAGTACCAGTGGGAAAACATCAAGCCGCAGGTCGACCACATCATCTTCCCGGACGGCAAGCGCGTGATCCTGCTGGCCGAAGGCCGCCTCGTGAACCTCGGCTGCGCGACTGGCCACCCGTCGTTCGTGATGTCGAACTCGTTCGCGAACCAGACGCTCGCGCAGATCGAGCTGTTCACGCGCGGCGAGCAGTACGAGAACAAGGTGTACGTGCTGCCGAAGCACCTCGATGAAAAGGTCGCGCGCCTGCACCTCGCGCGCATCGGCGCGAACCTGTCGGTGCTGTCGGACGAGCAGGCTGCGTACATCGGCGTGCAGAAGGACGGCCCGTTCAAGCCGAACCACTACCGCTACTGATACTGATGCGCGGCCGCCGCCGTGCCGTGCGCGCCCGTCGCGGGCGCACGGCGCGGCGGCGCTCACCGATCGTACCGATCGACAACCGAACCGGAGCACTCCATGAGCGTCATCCTCACCTGGGTCATCAACGCGCTGGCGCTGCTGATCATCACGTACCTCGTGCCGTCGATCCACATCAAGAGCTTCGGCACCGCGCTGATCATCGCGGTGGTGCTCGGGCTGATCAACACGGTGATCCGGCCGGTGCTGATCCTGCTGACGCTGCCCGTCACGATCGTCACGCTCGGGGTGTTCATCCTCGTCGTGAACGCGCTGTGCTTCTGGTTCGCGTCGTCGCTGCTGAAGGGCTTCGAGGTGTCGGGGTTCTGGTCCGCGTTCTTCGGTTCGATCCTGTACAGCATCGTGTCGTGGCTGCTGTCCGCCCTGATCTTCGGCCAGCGCGACATCGGCTGAGGGCGGGCGCAGGCCCAACCCCATCGAATCATGAAACCGATCGAACTCTCGTTTGAATTCTTCCCGCCGAAGACGGCGGACGGCGTCGAGAAGCTGCGCGCCACGCGCGCGCAGCTGCTGCCGCTGAAGCCGAAATTCGTCTCCGTGACGTTCGGCGCCGGCGGATCGACGCAGCAGGGCACGCTCGATACCGTGCTCGACATGCAGAAGGACGGTCTCGAAGCCGCGCCGCACCTGTCGTGCATCGGCTCGTCGCGCGACAGCCTGCGCGCGATCCTCGACCAGTACCGCTCGCACGGCATCCGGCACATCGTCGCGCTGCGCGGCGACCTGCCGTCGGGGATGGGCGAGGTCGGCGAGCTGCGCTATGCGTCCGAGCTCGTCAGCTTCATCCGCGCCGAGCATGGCGACTGGTTCCACATCGAGGTCGCCGGCTACCCGGAGTACCACCCGCAATCGCGCTCGCCGAAGGCCGATCTCGAGAATTTCGCGCGCAAGGTGAAAGCGGGCGCGAATTCCGCGATCACGCAGTACTTCTTCAATGCGGATGCGTATTTCCGCTTCGTCGACGATGCGCGCAAGCTCGGGGTGGACGTGCCGATCGTGCCGGGCATCATGCCGATCACGAACTTCTCGCAGCTGATGCGCTTCTCCGAGATGTGCGGCGCCGAAGTGCCGCGCTGGGTCGCGCGCCGGCTCGAGAGCTTCGGCGACGATCGCGAGTCGATCCGCGCGTTCGGCGCGGACGTCGTCACGAGCCTGTGCCAGCGCCTGATCGACGCGGGCGTGCCGGGGCTGCATTTCTACACGCTGAACGCGGCGACCGCCACGCGGACGATCTGCGAACGGCTCGCGGTGTAAGCGCCATCACGCGGTTGCCTGTGTGAAAGCCCCGCCGGTTTGCGCCGGCGGGGCTTTTTTATCGTGAAGCGCCGCGCATGCCGCGTGGCGGAAGCCGCTGAATCAGCGCTGCGCCTGCATCAGCGGCGGGCGGCGGTCGAACCACGGCCGCGCCTGTTCGAGCTGCCGCGCGAGCTTCAGCAGCAACGCTTCGTCCGCGTGGCGGGCGGCGAACTGCACGCCGATCGGCAGCCCGCGCGCATTCCAGTACAGCGGCACCGACATCGCCGGCTGGCCGGTCAGGTTGAACAGCTCGGTGCAGCCGGCCCACGCGAACGCCTTCTCCGACGACTTCGCGAGCATTTCCTTCAGCAGCGGCTTCACCGGCAACGCGGCGACCAGCTTCATCTGCGCGGATTCGAACGGCGTCGGCTGCAGTTCGCCGATCTTCACCGGCGGCCCCGCGAGCGAGGCGCACAGGATCGCGTCGTAGCGCGACACGAGACCGGCGACCTGCACGGTGAGCTGGCGCTGCCATTCGAGTACGTCCGGCAGGCGCGTGCGCGCGAGGCGGCGGCCGACCACGGCCATCGCCCACGTCGCGGCCTCGAATTCGCCGCGCCGCGGCGTGCGCCCGGTCAGCTCGCGCGCGCCGAGCACCATTTCTTCGGCGATCGTCGCCCACAGCGTCAGGAAGGTTTCGGCCGCGCGCGCATAGTCGATCTGCAGCGTCGTCGGCTCGACGTGATGGCCGAGCGATTCGAGCAGCGCGGCCGCGTCGTCGAGCGCCGCGCGCGTGTCGTCGGCGAGCGCCGGCGCGAGCATCGGATCGATGACGAGGCCGATCCGCAACGGGCCGGGCGGCGTATCGAGCGCGCCGAGGAAGGTGCCGGGCGCGCCGGGCGGCAGCGTCTGGCCGGTCGTCACGTCGAGCAGCAGCGCGCTGTCGCGCACGCTGCGCGACACCGCATGCTGGACCACGAGTTCGCCGTTCGACGGCAGGTCGACCAGCACCGGGTTGCGGCTCGGCTTCAGGCCGAACAGCCCGCAGCACGACGCCGGAATGCGGATCGAGCCGCCGCCGTCGGACGCATGCGCGAGCGGCACGATGCCGGCCGCGACGGCCGCCGCCGCGCCGCCGCTCGAGCCGCCGGGCGTGTGGTCGAGATTCCACGGGTTGCGGCACGCGCCGAACAGTTCGGGTTCCGTATACGGCATCTGGCCGATCTCGGACGTGTTGGTCTTGCCGAACACGTTCAGACCCGCCGCGCGGCTGCGCGCGATCACCGGCGAATCGTCGGCCGGCACGAAGTAGCGGTAGTGCCGGCTGCCCATCGACAGCGGCAAGCCGGCGACCGCCGCGCCGAGATCCTTGACGAGATACGGCACGCCCGCGAACGGCGTGGCGGCGCCCGGTTCGGTCGCGCTCGCCGCACGCTGGCGCGCGGCTTCGTAGTCCTGCAGCACGATCGCGTTGATCGCGCCGTTGACCGCTTCGGCCTGGCCGATCGCGGCGTCGAGCAGTTCGCGCGGGCTGGTCTGGCGGTCGCGCACGAGCGCGGCGAGTCCGATGGCGTCATGCGCGAGATAGTCCGAGTGCATCGCGGTCACCCCCGTTGTGACTCATGGCGATGGTGCGAGCATAACGCGGGCCCGGCGTGGCGGGCCCGCGGCCGGCGTTTTTAGAGGTGCTCGGCGAGGAACGTCAGCGTGCGGCCGTGCGCGAGCGCCGCGGCACGCTGGTTGTACGACGCGCGGTCCGTGCAGTTGAAGCCGTGCTCGGCGCCCGGGTACACGTGGAACGACGCATGGCCGTGGCCGGCGAACGCGGCCTTCACCTGGTCGACCGCGGTGAGCGGAATGCCGTGGTCGTTTTCCGCGTAGTGGAACAGGATCGGCTGCGTGACCTGGCCGGCGAGGTCGAGCGCGTTCTGGATGCCGCCGCCGTAATAGGACACCGCCGCATCGAGCTTGCCGGTTGCGGCCGCGCGGTACGCGAGCTGGCCGCCGAAGCAGTAGCCGATCGCGGCGAGCTTGCCGTCCACTTCGGGGCGGGCGCGCAGCGCGTCGGCCGCCGCGCCGATGTCCGCGACCGCGAGACCCACGTCGGTCTTTTTCATCAGCTCGATGCCCTTGTCGCGATCCGCGCCTTCGTAGGTCAGCTCGACGCGCGGCTGCGTGCGCCAGAACACGTCGGGCGCGAGCGCGACGAAGCCGTCGGCCGCGTACTGGTCGGCGACCGCACGGATGTGCGCGTTCACGCCGAAAATCTCCTGGATGATGATGACGGCAGGGCCCTTGCCGCGCTTGGGCAGCGCGAGATAGCCGCCGAAGCTGTCGTTACCGGTCGGGATGTCGATCCATTGGGCAGTCACGTTCTGAACTCCTGGCGTGCGGGGTGCGCAATGCGCGCCCCCAGGGTGAAAAGAGGGCGGCCTAGTGTGCCACCAATCGTTCGATGCTGCAGTGCACGCGCCCGTTTCTCGCGCAGCGATCGTATCGATCTCGATTATTCATTTTTCGGCGCCGCGACGCTTCGATAGAGTCGATGTGTCGGCCTTTACAAAGCGCTTTCGCGCATCGTCATCGAAGGATTCGCCATGTCTGCCCGCTCGTTTTCCACCCCCTTTTCCGAACGCTTCGGCCTGCGTCTGCCGCTCGTGCAGGCGCCGATGGTCGGCGCGACCACGACCGCGATGGTCGCCGCCGCGTCGAATGCCGGTGCGCTCGGCAGCCTCGGCGCCGGCGCGCTCGCGCCCGAGCGCATCGAGGCCGAAGTCGCCGCGATCCGCGCGGCGACCGATCGCCCGTTCGCGATCAACCTGTTCGTGTTGCCCGATGAAGCCGCGCCCGATGCGGCGACCGTCGCGCGTGCGCTGGCCGCGATCGACCCGCTGAACGCGACGCTCGGCTTGCCGCCGGGCACGGCGCCCGCGCGCTATGCGCCCGATTTCCGGGCGCAGCTCGATGCGCTCGTTGCGCTGCGCGTGCCGGTCGCGAGCTTCACGTTCGGCGTGCTCGACGCAGCCGACGTCGCCCGCCTGAAAGCCGCCGGCACTTATGTGATCGGCACCGCGACGCACGTGGCCGAAGGGCTCGCGTGGCAGGCGGCCGGTGCCGACGCGCTGTCCGCGCAGGGCGCCGAGGCCGGCGGCCATCGCGGCACCTTCATCGGCTCCGCCGACGACGCGCTGATCGGCACGCTCGCGCTCGTCCCGCAACTCGTCGACGCGACGGGGCTGCCCGTGCTGGCCGCGGGCGGCATCATGGACGGCCGCGGGATCGCGGCCGCGCTCGCGCTCGGCGCGCAGGCCGCGCAACTCGGCACCGCGTTCCTCACGTGTGCGGAAAGTGCGATCGCCGCGGACTGGAAGGCGCGTCTGCTCGCGAGCGCCGATACGTCGACGCAGGTCACGCGCGCGATCACCGGCCGTCACGCACGCGGGCTGCGCAACACGCTGATGGCGCGGCTCGGCGAGCACGTGGCCGACGCGGCACCGTATCCGGTGCAGAACGCGCTGACCCAGCCGCTGCGCCAGGCCGCCGCGCGCGCGAACGACGGCGACTATCTGTCGCTGTGGGCCGGGCAGGGCGCACCCCTCGCGCGGCGGCGCGGCGACGCGCTGACGACGTCGCAACTGGTTGCCGCGCTCGACGCCGAATGGCGCGCCTCGGCCGCCTGAACCCCGCATCGGCCGCGAGAAATCGTTCATGTCGGACGACGAAACGCGTGTGCCGTCACACGCGTTTCATTCAACGATCCCGGGCACAAAATACCGAATCGAAATACCTCGGGAATGCGTTGAAACGACCTTTCAAAAGATCGCCGGGAATTAGCGGAAACCCTTATCCGGCGGGGCTTGCGGCGATATTCGAGTCCTCCTTCCAAAGCGCGCGTATCGGTAGTGTTACCACTACCCCAAAAAAGTCCCACAAATTAATTTGATCACCTACACTTGCGCGCAAGTACGGGCGGGTGGCCGCTAAAAGCGGCTGTTTTCACGTGCTTGAGGCCAAGTGCATGAACGATGCAACCGGCGAATCGTCCAGTGATTGCAAACACGGGGATGGCAGCGGGGCACCGGGCGATGGCGTTTATTGGGACCGAACTGGAGACTTACATGAATATCAAGATGCAAAAGCTGTTGCCGATCACCGCCGCGGCGATGCTGTGTGCTGCAGCTGCAAGCAACGCGTCCGCCGATCAAGTCGTCAAGATCGGCCACGTCGCGCCCTTGACGGGCGGCATTGCACACCTGGGCAAGGACAACGAAAACGGCGCACGTCTCGCAGTCGAGGAGATCAACGCGAAGGGTCTCACGATCGGCGGCCAGAAGATCACGCTGCAACTGGACCCGCAGGATGACGCCGCCGACCCGCGGCAGGCGACGCAGGTTGCGCAGAAGCTCGTCGACGACAAGGTCGTCGCGGTGGTCGGCCACCTGAACTCGGGCACGTCGATCCCGGCCTCGAAGATCTACAGCGATGCGGGCGTCGTGCAGATCTCGCCGTCGGCGACCAACCCGGCTTACACGCAGCAGGGCTTCAAGACCACGTATCGCGTGGTCGCGACCGATGCGCAGCAGGGCCCGGCGCTGGCCGACTACGCGCACTCGAAGGGCATCAAGAGCGTGGCGGTGGTCGACGATTCGACCGCGTACGGCCAGGGTCTCGCGAACGAATTCGAGAAGAAGGCGAAGGCGCTCGGCCTGAAGGTGATGTCGCATGACGCGACGAACGACAAGGCAGTCGACTTCCGCGCGATTCTGACCAAGATCAAGGGCGAGAACCCGGACGCGATCATGTACGGCGGCATGGACGCCACCGGCGGCCCGTTCGCGAAACAGGCGAAGCAGCTCGGCCTGCGCGCGAAGATTTTCGCGGGCGACGGCGTGTGCACGGAAAAGCTGGCCGACCTGGCCGGCGACGCGACCGACAACATCGTGTGCTCGGAAGCCGGTGCTTCGCTCGAGAAGATGCCGGGCGGCGCGGCGTTCAAGGCGAAGTACGAGAAGCGTTTCGGCCAGCCGATCCAGATCTACGCACCGTTCACGTATGACGCCGTGTACATCATCGCCGACGCGATGAAGCGCGCGAACTCGACGGACCCGGCGAAGATCCTCGCGGCGATGCCGGCGACGAAGTACACGGGCGTGATCGGCACGACGACCTTCGACTCGAAGGGCGACCTGCAGCACGGCGTGATCTCGCTGTACAACTACAAGAGCGGCAAGAAGTCGCTGCTCGACGAAGTGAAGATGTAACGCGACAAGCGGTCAGCAGAAGGGGTGAAAGCGCGCATGCGGCAACGCATGCGCGTTTTCTTTTTGGGCCGGTGTGCGCCGCCGTGCCGTCAGATCTTCAGGTGCGACAGCACCTTCGGCGCGACGAGCGCAACGAGCGCCGCGCACAGCGCGACGACCGACAGGCCGATCGTCAGGTTCGCGGCCTGCGCGACCGCGCCGATCACGACCGGACCGAACAGCAGTCCGAAATACGCGAGCCCGGCCACGTGCGCGAGCCCTTCGGCCGCGTGGATGCCTTTCACGCGCGCGGCGGCCGCGAACAGCACGGGCATCATGTTGGCCAGCCCGAGACCCATCAGCGTGAAGCCGGTCAGCACCGCGGCCGGATACGGCAGCAGCAGCGCGCCGATCATCCCCGCGCACGCGAGCGACGCGCTCGCGAACACGAGCTGCGGCGCGCCGAAGCGGGCGCGCACGGCGTCGCCCGCGAAGCGCGCGAGGGCCATCCCGCCCGAGAACGCCGCGTACGCGGCGCTCGCGAGCGCCGGGCTCGCCGCGACGACGTCGCGCATGTAGACCGTCGCCCAGTCGTACATCGCGCCTTCGGCGATCAGCGCGATCAGTGCGATGCCGCCGAGCATCCACAATGCGGGCGAGCGCCAGCGGTTGCCGCCGCCGTGCGCCTGTTCGTGGTGCGGCACGTGCGGCAGCACGGCCGGGCTCGCGGCCACGAGCACCGCGGCGCTTACCGCCGCCGCGAGCGCGAGATGCGCGACCGGCGCCATGCCGGCCGACAGCAGCGCGCCGCCGGCCGCTGCGCCGGCCATCCCGCCGATGCTGAACATCCCGTGCAGCGACGACATGATCGGCTTGCCGAGCGCGATTTCGACCGCGCTGGCCTCGGCATTCATCGCGACGTCGAGTGTCGCCATCGAGAAGCCGAACAGCGCGAGCACCGCGAGCAGCATCCAGTAGTCGGGCACGACGAGGATCAGCGCCGCGCACGCGGACATCACGAGCCCGCCGGCGAGGCACGCGGTGCGCGAGCCGACGCGCGCGATCCAGCGCGCGATGGTCAGCATCGCGGCGATCGACCCGCCGGCGACCGCGAACAGCGCGATCGACAGCAGCCCGGGGCTCAGCGCGAACTTGTCGCGCACGGTCGGCACGTGCACGCCCCACGACGCGTACATCATGCCGGCGACGAAGAACAGCGCCATCGACGCCGTGCGCGCACGCTGGCGGGCCGGCAGCGACAGCACGCGGTGCGCGTCGGGCGGCGCGGCGAACGGGGACGACGATTCGGGGGAGGAGGATTCGGACACGGGAAGGCTCGTCAGGAAAATGCGCGGGCGCACGTGGCGCCCGTCGGACCTGTCCGATTCTATCGAACCGCTTACGATCCTGCCGGGCGATGGCCGTTCGGCCGATGCGCTGGAGAGCGGGTCGTCTCGCGGTGGCGCCCCGGTGACGGACTGGCCGTTCGGCCGATGCGCGGCACGCGGCGTGCGCGGGTAACATCGAAACCGATGCGCCCCTTCGACCGCAGGAGTCCCCTTGAACATCGATCCCGCCTTCGCCCTGCATCTGCTGCACCGCTGCGCGCTCGGCACGCTCGCCACCCATGCGCGCGAACCGCAGGGCTTTCCGTATCCGACCGTCGTGCCGTTTGCACCCGATGCGAGCCATCGGCCCGTGATCCTGGTGAGCGGCCTGGCCGAGCACACGCGCAATCTCGTCGCCGATCCGCGTGCGGGTTTCCTCGTCGTCGATGCCGGCGACGGCGACGTCCTGAACGCCGAGCGCGCGACGCTGTTGGGCCGGTTCGTGCCGCTCGGCGACGATCCGCACGTCACCGCGCGCTACCTGCGCTACGAACCGGACGCCGCACGCTATCTCGCGCTCGGCGATTTCGCGTTCTGGGCGCTCGAGATCGAGCGGCTGCGCTACATCGGCGGGTTCGGGCGAATGGGCTGGGTCGACGGCACGCAGCTCGATGCGCTGCCGCCGCTCGCGTTCGACGACGAGCAGGCGCTGTGGCACGCGTACGAGGCGGGCGACGCACGCCGCGACGGGCTCGACCTGCTCGGCGTCGATCGCCATGGCGCGGACTGGCGATGCGACGGCCGCCGGGTGCGCACGCCGTTCGACGCGCCGTCGGCCGACATCGGCGCGCTGCGCGACCGGCTGATCGCCTGCGCACAGGATGTGACGTGACGTCGCGGGTCAGTGATGAGTCCGTTTAGCAAACCGCGTCATGTGGTTTTCGCGAAACTGTCGTCCGATGAAAGCTTTGATTTTTTCGAATGCAGGGTAATTGCGTATGTTGATAGACCTAATAGTCAATCGCTAATGTCCTAATCTCTGTGTAGGAGCGTAAAAATTTGAGAAAAGGCCGCGGCCGGTCAAAATGACATGTGTGAATTACAATGGGTCTCGGTATTTTCATGAATCTCGCTTCTATCAAATCTTTTTTGTGCTAATCTCTGCCTTCGAAAATCCGAGGCACATATATTTCATGAATGGTGAGCTGGCTGCAGACCGGCGCCATTGGTCAGATAGAAAGGGAAACTATGTCTTCTTACAAGGACCTGCTGGCCCAGCGGGAGAAGCTGGAGAAGCAAATCGAAGAAGCGAAGTCGCGTGAATACGCTGAAGTGCTGAATGACGTGAAGCAGAAAATTGCCGACTACGGCTTTTCGCTCGCCGAACTCGGTCTCAGCCGCGCGAAGGCCGGCAAGGTCGGTCGTCCGCGCGCAGGCGTGGCGGCAAAATACCGCGATCCGGAAACGGGCGCGACGTGGTCGGGCCGTGGCAAGCCGCCGCGCTGGATCGCCGGCAAGAACCGCGAACAGTTTGCGATTTAAACGTTCGTTTAGGTTGCCCGCTCTTCAAAAGAGCCGCGTGTCCGTCGAGGAGCGCGGCTTTTTTGTTTTCCGGGCGCCGGCGGCCCGCTCGGCGCCGTCATAAAAATGTAAGAAACGCCGTGTGAATGAAAATGCGACACGTTCGTATAAGCGGTTGATTTAAATGAGAAATTTGTGGGTATTGGAAGGGCTTGCGGGGCGCTTTTGATAGAATTGCGTATCGCACACCGATGCGCACACCGATATCTCATATTTCATGTCTACGTTTTCCGGCGACGCGCAGAGCGCAGATAAGCACGCAGTTGCGCGCAAGAGCACGCTCGTCAGTATTGTCCTGAATGTCGTGCTTGCGACATTTCAGATCGTCGTCGGCGTGATTGCGCATTCGCAGGCATTGATTGCTGACGGTGTGCATTCGATTTCCGATTTGATCTCGGATTTTGTCGTGCTGGTTGCGAATCGGCATAGCGGTGCCTCGCCGGATGCCGACCACAATTACGGCCATAGCCGCTACGAGACGGTCGCGTCGCTGTTTCTCGGCGCGATCCTGATTGCAGTCGGTATCGGCATGCTCTGGCGTGCCGGCGATCGCCTCGTTAATCTCGAAAACATTCCGGCCGTGCATTTTTCCGCGCTGATCGTTGCGCTGACGGTGCTCGTGTCGAAGGAAGCGCTGTTTCGCTACATGCTGCGCGAAGCGCGGCGCGTACGCTCGGCGATGCTCGTCGCCAACGCGTGGCATGCACGTTCGGATGCCGCGTCGTCGCTCGTCGTCGCGATCGGCATCGTCGGCAGCCTGGCCGGCGTGCGGTTGCTCGACCCGATCGCGGCCGCGATCGTCGGCTTCATGGTCGCGCGCATGGGCTGGACGTTCGGCTATGACGCGTTGCAGGACCTCTCCGACCGCGCGCTCGATACGGCCGACACGGCCGAGATCCGCGCGCTGCTCGCCGCGACGCCCGGCGTGCGCGACGTGCACGACCTGCGCACGCGCAAGATGGGTGATGCCGCGCTCGTCGATGCGCACATCCTCGTTGATCCGAAGATCTCCGTCTCCGAAGGGCACTACATCGCCGAGACCGCGCGGGCGCGCGTGCTGTCCGACCCGCGCGTGCTCGATGCGCTGATCCACGTCGACCCGGAGAACGATGCGGCGCGCCGTCCGGCGCTCGCGCTGCCACCGCGCGGCGAGCTCGCGGCGCGGCTCGAGGCCGCGCTCGCGCAGCGCGGCCTGCGCGCGGCGGCGATCAACCTGCATTACCTGAGTACGGGGCTCGAGGTCGACGTGACGCTCGACAGCGATCCGCACGACACCGATGCGGCGCTGGCCGGCCGGCTCGACATCGAGACGCTGAAGCGCGAATTCGGCGCGCGCCGGATCGGCTTCACGCGCACGTTGCCCGCGCGGACGTGACCGGCAACCGGCAACCGTGAACGCGGGGCCCGCCGCGGGGGCGGGCCGGCGCGTTACAGCGGCAGTTGCGTGTCGAACTTGATTTCGCGCAGCACGACGCTCGTGCGCACCTGCGACACGGCCGGGATCTTGAAGATGCGCTCGTGCAGGAACACGTCGTAGGCCTTGATGTCCGGCGCGACGATCTTGAGGATGTAATCGGCTTCGCCGGTCGTGCTGTAGCACTCGGTGACTTCCGGGCAGGTCGCGATCTCGCGCTCGAACTGCTCGACGCCGCCTTCGTTGTGGCGCGTCAGGTGCACGTGCGCGAGCGCGCAGACGTGCAGGCCGAGCTTCTCGCGATCGAGCAGCGCCGTGTAGCGCTGGATCACGCCCGACTGTTCCATGTCCTTGATGCGGCGCCAGCACGGCGTGCTCGACAGGCCGACCTGGTCGGAGATTTCCTGAACGGAACGGCGCGCGTCGAGCTGCAACAGGCGAAGGATTTTTTGCGAAAAGGAATCGAGCGTCACCTGCGCCTCCATGCGGCAGCTACAACACGCTGAATGTTAGAGGGCCGGGAAAGGAAAGGCAATCTGGCGACGCGCTGTTGAGCGAGATTCGCTAATTTGCCCGCGGATCCGTGGGATTTTGTCCTGCCCCCGCGCTTTCCGACCGATCGGTATCCGACACGGCCAGGCTCGCCAGCGCGGCCTGCTGCCGGCGCAGGTCGGCGAGCATGTTGCAGAACAGCGCGCCTTGCTCGATCGCATCGTCGAGCGCGACGTGCGTGTGCGGATGATCGTCGAACCAGTGCTTCGGAAAGCGCGGCTTGATCGCCTTGCGGTACGGCAGGCCGGTCATCGCGAACGCGAGCGTCTTGATGTCGAGCGCCGACCACGAGAACGGGCAGCGCCCGGCGAAGCGCATCATGTACCAGAACATGAACGTGAAATCGAAGCCGGCCGGCATCGCGACGAACACCGGCTTGCCAGGCAGCGCCTCGACCCATTCGACGTAGGCGACCAGCGCCGCCTCGGGCGTCTGCAGATCGCGCCGGCACGCGGCCCAGGCTTCCGGCTCGGTCTTCCACCACGCTTCCTGCACCGGGTGCGCGTGCGCGCCGGGCAGCGTCTCGAGGTTCGCCGAGAACGTCGCGATCAGCTGCTTGTCCTCGGTATAGGCGGCCGACGCGAAGCTCAGCATCGAATGCGGACCGGGAATCGGGCCGTCGGCCTCGACGTCGGTGCTGACGTAAATTTCGGGGATGGCGGTCTGGTTCATCCGAATACCTTGTCGGACACGAACGGATTCGTGCGGCGCTCGTCGCCGAACGTCGACACCGGGCCGTGGCCGGGGACGAACGTGACGTCGTCGCCGAGCGGCCACAGCTTCTCCTTGATCGAACGGACGAGGTCCTCGTGATTGCCGCGCGGGAAATCGGTCCGGCCGATCGAGCCCGCGAACAGCACGTCGCCGACGATCGCGATGCGATGCGCGCGGCTGAAGAACACGACGTGGCCCGGCGTGTGGCCCGGGCAGTGATAGACCTCGAGCGTCTCGTCGCCGAACCGCACGGTGTCGCCGTCGTTCAGCCACTGGTCGGGCTCGAAGCTGTCGGCGGCCGGGAAGCCGAAGCGCTCGCTCTGCATCGGCAGCTTCTCGATCCAGAAGCGCTCTTCTTCCTGCGGCCCTTCGATCGGCACGCCGTAGTGCGTCGCGAGCGTCTTCGCGCCCGCGCAGTGATCGATGTGCCCGTGCGTGAGCAGCACCTTCTCGACCTGCACGTTCTGCCGCGCGACTTCCTGTTCGATCCGGTCGAGATCGCCGCCCGGATCGACGACGGCCGCGCGGCCCGTCTTCTCGCAGACGAGCAGCGAGCAGTTCTGCTGGAACGGCGTGACCGGAATGAGCGTGACTTTCATGGGGGCACCGGCGGCTAAAAGGAGCGATTGTACCGGTCGCGCGTGCCGGCTGCCGGGCGTGCGATACATGCCGTGGCGCGCGGATGCGGGCATTCCCGGAGCATGTCGATTGTTACAGCCATAGCGAGAATCAATGATGCGCCGGGGGTGCTTTTCGAGACAACGTTTTGATTTATGTATAATGTGCCCCATTGCGCGTGAATTTCACGCAATTCGCTGGTGTTTCGGCCCCGTTAAATGAGGCGTCCGATTCACCGTCAAGCATCGGCCGCCGGGGAGTCCGGCGGTGTATCCAGCACCGAGCATTCGGTGCTCACGTCTTGTCCGGCCGGGTGCTGCGCGCCCGCCTGCGGCCCTGCTGCCGCGCCGCCGGATGAGGCCTGTGCCGCCGTTCCTGTGCGTTGGTCGTATCGACGCGCGCGAACGTGAAGCCATGTTCGATGGCGGCATGTGGGGTCTGGTCAGGCTGTTGGGGACAGGTTGCGCCAGACGTGAAAACTAATCAGGACGGTTGCGGCCTAGACGAACGCCGCGCCCATGCTAGCCGCCTGCTCGCCTTCGAGCGGGGCGTGCACGCATTTGCCGTCCGGGCCGCATCTCTGCGTTGTGTAGCAGCGTTGTATCGATGCGGCCCGAACCAGAAGGCGACACGTCGATGAATTTACGTTTTCCGAGCCGATTCGGAACCATTGCATTGTTTTTTGCGCTGACGGGCTGTGCGGTGCCACCCAGCCAGACCACCGGCAGCGTGAACCAGAAGAAGGCGGTCGACAAGACGGCCGCTGCCGCGAAGGCGGACGACGACAAGCAGCCCCTCAGTTTCGATTCCGCGCTGGCATCGATGCCGGCGGCCGACAGCAAGGACGCGAAGAAGTCGTCGCTGGCGGACGCCGAGCCGATCGACGGCAAGGATGTATCCGATTTCCGCCAGACCGGTCGCGCATCGTGGTACGGGCGGGACTTCCACGGCCGCCGCACCGCGAACGGCGAACGCTTCAACATGAACGCGTTTACCGCCGCGCACCGCACGCTGCCGCTGTCGTCGTACATCAAGGTGACCAACGCATCGACCGGCAAGTGGGTCGTCGTGAAGGTCAACGATCGCGGGCCGTTCAAGCGCGGTCGCGTGCTCGACCTGTCGTACGCGGCGGCCAAGGTGATCGGCCTCGTGCACGCCGGCACGGGCCGCGTGAAGATCGAAGGGTTGTCGCCGCAGGAAGCACGCGAGGCCCGCGACGAAATGTTCGCGTCGATCTCGGCGAAGTAACGCGGCCAATCGTCCGCTCATGTACAAAGGGCTGCCTTCCGGCAGCCCTTTGTCGTTGTGCGCCCAGCATGGGCGCACTCCTGCGGGTGCAAGTCCCGCCATAAGCTGGTCACAGCGAATGAAGTGAAGCGCAACTGCATGAGGGCGACCGAATGTGGAGAGGAAGCGTGGAGCGT
>NZ_JAKWFH010000078.1:0-28534 GCF_029522185.1 Burkholderia sp. IO2
AAGTCGGCAGCGTGAACGTGCGCGAAGTGCCCGGCTATCGGCTCGAACTGACGCCGTTCGGCGGCGTGAAGGATTCGGGGCTCGGCTACAAGGAGGGCGTGCAGGAGGCGATGAAGAGCTTCACGAATACGAAGACGTATTCGCTGCCCTGGTAAGCGGTGTGTAAGATCCCGCGCCGGCCTGGTGGCCGGTGCGGGCGTTATTCGATCGGCTCATATCGTTAGCCGATTTGCGTTTTTGCCGCGCCTCGACGCGTCGGTAGAATTCGCGGACCTCTCGAACGGCGCACGCATGCCGGCGGGATGATTCTCTCCAATCATTCGGGGTCCGCACCATGAAATTCCTCCGCTCCCTCCTGGTCGTCGCGCTGCTGCAGGCCACCGCGGCCACCAGTGCGCTGGCTGCCGACGACCTGTCGCAGATCAAGTCGGCCGGCGTATTCCGCGTCGGCACCGAAGGCACCTACGCGCCGTTCACGTACCACGACGAGACGGGCAAGCTGACCGGCTTCGACGTCGACATCGCGACCGCGATCGCGCAGCGCCTCGGCGTGAAGCCGCAGTTCGTCGAAGGCAAATGGGACGGGCTGATCGCGGGCCTCGACGTGAACCGCTACGACGCGGTCGTCAACGAAGTGTCGATCACCGATGCGCGCAAGGCGAAATACGATTTCTCGACGCCGTACATCACGTCGCACGCGGTGCTGATCGTGCGCGCGGACAACACGACGATCCGCTCGTTCGACGACCTGAAGGGCAAGAAATCCGCGAACACGCTGACCAGCAATTTCGGCAAGCTCGCGGCCGCGCACGGCGCCGACGTGGTGCCCGTGCAGGGCTTCAACGAATCGATCGACCTGCTGACGTCGGGGCGCGTCGATGCGACGATCAACGATTCGCTGTCGTACCTCGATTTCCGCAAGCACAAGCCCGACGCGAAACTGAAGATCGCGGCGACCGACCAGACCGGCGCGGGCGACGCGTCCGGCGTGCTGCTGCGCAAGGGCAGCCCGGCGCTGGTGGCCGCGATCGACAAGGCGCTCGCGGACATCAAGGCGGACGGCACCTACGCGAAGATCTCGCAGAAGTACTTCGGCCGCGACGTGTCGCAGCCGTGACGCGAGGCTGAACGATGCCGGCCTGGCTGCACCTGATGGCGGAATCGCTGCGGCCCCTGCTCGTCGCAGGGCTCGTGTTCACGGTTCCGCTCACGCTCGCGTCGTTCGCGATCGGTTTATTGCTTGCGTTCGGCGCGGCGCTCACGCGGCTGTTCGGGCCGCGCTGGGCGCAGGCCGTCGTGCGGTTCTACATCTGGCTGTTCCGCGGCTCGCCGCTGCTCGTGCAGTTGTTCGTGATCTTCTATGGATTGCCGAACGTCGGCATCGTGCTCGATCCGCTGACGGCCGCCGTGATCGGTTTCTCGCTGAACGTCGGCGCGTACAACGCGGAAGTGATTCGCGGCGTGATCGAATCGATGCCGAAAGGGCAGTGGGAGGCCGCGTACTCGATGTCGATGACGCGCGCGCAGGCGCTGCGTCGCGCGATCCTGCCGCAGGCCGCGCGCGTCGCGCTGCCCGCGCTGTCGAACTCGTTCATCTCGCTCGTGAAGGACACGTCGCTCGCGGCCGTGCTGACGGTGCCCGAGATCTTCCAGGCCGCGCAACGCATCGCGGCCGTGACCTACGAGCCGCTGATTCTCTATACCGAAGCCGCGCTGATCTATCTGCTGTTCAGCTCGGTGCTGTCCACGCTGCAACGTCGCCTCGAAACCCGCTTCGGCCGGCACGCGCTGTTCCACGCGGAGTTGCGATGATCCGCCTCGAACGCATCGACAAGTCGTTCGGCGCGCATCGCGTGCTGAGCGGAATCGACCTCGCGTTGCAGCCGGGCAGCGTGACCGCGCTGATCGGGCCGTCCGGCAGCGGCAAGAGCACGCTGTTGCGCTGCGTGAACCTGCTCGAAGTGCCGGAGGCGGGTGCGCTGGTCGTCGGTGACGCGCGCATCGACTTCGTGCCGGCGCGCCGGCCGTCGCGCGACGCGGTGTTCGCGGTGCGCAAGCAGACCGGCATGGTGTTCCAGAACTTCCAGTTGTTTCCGCACCTGAGCGTCGTGCAGAACGTGATGGAGGGGCTCGTGACCGTGCAGCGCTGGCCGCGCGAGCGGGCCCGGGAGCGCGCGCTCGCGCTGCTCGACAAGGTCGGCATCGCGGACAAGGCCGACGCATGGCCGGCCACGCTGTCGGGCGGCCAGCAGCAGCGCGTGGCGATCGCGCGGGCGCTCGCGCCGTCGCCGCAGGTGCTGCTGTGCGACGAACCGACGTCGGCGCTCGATCCGGAGCTGTCCGTCGAAGTGGTCGAGGTGCTGCGCCAGCTCGCGCGTGAAGGCACGACGATGCTGATGGCCACGCACGACCTGCGCCTGGCCGCGTCGATCGCGCACGATGCGGTATTTCTCGCCGATGGCCGCATCGTCGAAGCCGGCGCATCGCGCGACCTGTTCGGCCGGCCGCGCGACCCGCGCACCGCGAAGTTCGTCGCGACGCTCGCGCAAGGCGTGCCGGCGTTCTGACGACGCGGCGCGATGGGGGCGCGCTCAGCGTTGCGCGTATCCGTCGAGCACCGCGGCGACGATCGCTTCGGGCGCATCTTCCTGAACCAGATGGCCCGCGTGCGGCACCCGGATCAGCTGGCCGTTCGCGATGCGATCGGCGAGCGCCTGCCCTTGCTCGAGCGGAATCCACGCGTCGTCCTCGCCCCACACGATGCGCACCGGAAAGTCCGGCGGCGCGTAGCGGGCCTCCGCTTCCTCGATGTAGCGCTGGCGCATCTGCGCGATCTGCCGATAGAACGCGGCCTGGCCGGCCGGCGTGAGCCACGGTGCACGGTAGATCGACAGCGCGTCGTCGCTCAGCGGGCGCGCGACCGCATTGCCGAGATAGGCCGACAGAAGCGCGTGATGCGCGTACGCGGGCAGGCCGGTGAACGCGGCTTCGTGCTGCGCGACGTGACGGACGAACGGCGAGCCTTGCGGCGCGATCGCGACCGGGTTCACCAGCGTGAGATCCGCATATGCGATGCCGTCGAGAAAGTGCGCGCGCAGTGCGGTTGCGCCGCCGTAGTCGTGCGCGAGTACGCGCGGCCGCGCGAGTTTCCATTCATTCAGCAGCGCGCCGAACAGCGCGTTCTGGCGACCCAGCGACACGTCCGCGTCCGGCATGTCGGACTGCCCGTAGCCGAGCAGGTCGTAGAAATACACGCGATGGCGCCGCGCGAGCCACGGCGCGATCCGGCGCCATACCTGCGACGAAAACGGCGTGCCGTGCACCAGCACGAGCGGCGGCCCTTCGCCGAGCGTGCCCCATGCAATCCGGTGGCCTTCGAAATTGAAGCGGTTCGGGAGTTCGAGCATCGGCTTCTCCGTGCTAACCTGTTTTGGTTGTTAACAGGTTACGCCGGAATTTCCGAATGTGAAACCGAATAGGTGAAAATAAATGGTTACTCGATCCGACCCGGTGCGACCCCGGCACGAATGGCGCGCGGCCGATTTCGTCGGCGGCCATCCGGCGCTCGACTTCCTCAACACGGTGGCCGACACGGGCAAGACGCGCGCCGAGGACAAGCTCGTCGACTGGCCGGCCGTGCGCGCGTGGGCCGGGAAAGCGGGGGTGCCGGCGCCGGACGATCTGGCGCGGCTGCTACGTCATCCGCGGCAGGACGGCCCCGACGAACTCGCGGCGCTGCGCCGCTTTCGCGAAGACGCGTACGTCGCGATCGCACATCTGGCGGCCGAAGGTGGCGGCAGCGCGGGCGCGCGCGCGGCGGAGCGGCTCGCGGTGGCGATCCGCGACGCGATCGGGCGCAGCGCGTTCGATGCGGTCGGCGGCCGCTTCGCGTGGCGGCCCGATGCGCGGGCCGCGTCGCGCTGGGTCGATGCGATCGCGCTCGGTTTCGAGGATCTGATGCGCAGCGACGATTTCGCGCGGGTGCGGCAGTGCGGCCGGTGTACGTGGTTCTTCGTCGATCGCGGCCGCGGCGTCGGGCGACGGTGGTGCGACATGCGCACGTGCGGGAACCGCGCGAAGGTGGAGGCGTTCAGGGAGCGGTGACACGCGCGCTGCGGCGGTGGCCGCGCCGCGCGTGCGTCATTGAGCAGTGCCGTGGGGCCGATGGTCGGGCCATAGCGTCGCGGCGACGAACAGCCCGGCCGCCAGGAACGGCGCACCGATCGCGAACAGGATGGCCGTCAGGCCCCAGCGATCCCAGAAGCGGTCGACGAGCGCACGCTCGGGCGTGACGGGGTCGTACAGCACGTTGACCGCGTCGCCTTCGTGCAGGCCCGGGTGCGACGACGCCGAGCCCTGCGCGAACGTGATCAGCCGCCCGCTGTCGGTCGTGAACGCGACGACGGCCGAATACAGCGACGTGCGCGACCGCGACGACCGCCCGTTTTTCGCGATCTCGACCACATGGCCGGTCGAGCGCGCATAGTGATGGACGATCTGCCACTGACGCAGGCCGGCCGCGCCGGCGCCGGCGAGGAAGCCCGTGCCGATCGCGATCGGAATCAGCACGATCGCGACATCCCAGCGACGCCGTGCCGGCGTGTGCGCGACGCGGCGCGGCGCCGGGTCCGATTGCCGGTGGCGACGCTCGCGGGCAATCAGCAGGCCGCCGATCGCGAACGACGCGACGGCGAGCAGCGCCGGCACGGCCGCCGGAAACCAGCGTTGCGTGAAATCGTCGATCAGCGCGGGGCGTTCGGGGTGATCGGGGTCGAGCAGGACGTCGACGTTTTCGCCGATGTCGTAGGCGGGGACCGTCGACGCGGTATTGCCGGCGACTTCGCGGCGCTGGCCGTCGTTCGCGAGGTACGCGACGATCGGCCGGTACGCGTGCATCGCGTCGCTGTCCTGGACGATGCGCACGACCGTCCCCGGCGCGCGGACCAGATTGCCCGGTTCCCGGCCGGCCGTGATGGCGAGCACGCCGGCCAGCACGAACAGGACGACGCCGATCATCAGTGCGAGCAGCGCGTCCTTACCGGGCATGACGCGATCCGGTTCGTGCGCCGTGCGGAGTCGGGTGTGTCCGGATGCGCGGCCCATCGCGACGGACGGGCCGATATCGGCGCAACCATGCCCTCTGAATGGTCGCGTCTCGTTCACATGCTTCCATGTCTGACGTCCCATGTTCTCTCAGTGCCGGCGGGCAAACGACGAACCCTGCGCCGGTCGTGTGATATTTGTCGGAGGATTCTAGCGGAAACGATGTGCAACGGGCGTGCGCTCGCGTATCGCCGCCAAAGGCGCGCGCCGCGACGAATGCGGCGGCCAAAACGGAAAAGGCCGGTCAGCTTTCGCTGACCGGCCTTTGGAATTCCTGGTGGGGCGTGAGTGACTCGAACACTCGACCTACGGATTAAGAGTCCGCTGCTCTACCAACTGAGCTAACGCCCCCAACAGAAGAAAGATTATGCCGGGGTTTTCAGGACATGGCAAGCCCTTTGTGCAAATTTCCTGAAAATATTTCGTCAAGACAACCGCGGCTGTCAGCGCGGTAACGAGCGATCGCAGTTTGCGCGCTCCCGGTATGATGACGCCACACGCGTTGCGCGGCGGTCGCGCAACGTTTTCTGGACATCCGAAGATGGACGAAAACGCAGTCCGCGAATTGCTGGATCGCCTGCTGGCCCCGTGGGTCCGCTCGCTGGGTCTGGTCCCCGTGTCGATCGGCGATGACAGCGTCACGCTGCGCCTGCCGTTTTCCGGCGAGTTCCGCCATTCGGGCGGCATCATCTGCGGCCAGGTGTTCACGGCGGCCGCCGACACCGCGATGGTGGTCGCGATCTCGTCGGCGCTCGGCGAATTCCGGCCGATGACGACGGTGTCGCTGAACACGAACTTCATGCGTCCCGTGCGCAAGGGCGACGTGCTCGTCACCGCGCGCGTGCTGCGGATGGGCCGCAACCTCGTGTTCGGCGAAGTCGAGCTGTTCGACGAGGACGGCAAGATGGCCGTTCACGCGACGTCGACCTACGCGCTCGTCAGCTGAGCGGCGCGATGTTCGACCAGATCGTCTTTGCGGGCGGCGGCAATCGCTGCTGGTGGCAGGCCGGCTTCTGGGACGTCGCGCGGCCGGCCCTCGACCTGCGCCCGCGCGTGATCACCGGCATCTCGGCCGGCGCGGCCACCGCCTGCATGCTGTATACACGCGACGCCGCGTGGGTGATGCGCTATTACGAAGAAGCGCTGCGCCACAACCGGAAGAATGCGTACTGGGGCAACCTGTTCGGGCGCGAGCCCGTGTTTCCGCATTACCGGATCTATCGTCAGGCGCTGCTCGACATTTACGGCGAGCCGTTCGCGAAGCTCGCCACGGCGCCGGAGATCCGCATCGGCGTGTCGCACGTGCCGCGCTGGCTCGGCGCGCGCAGCGCCGTCGCGGCCGGCCTCGTCGCATACAACATCGAGAAGTACGTGCGCAAGACGCTGCACCCCACGCTCGGGCGCACGCTCGGTTTCCGGCCCGAATTCGTGCGGGCGCAGGCCTGCACGCAAGTCGACGAGCTCGCCGACCTGATCCTGCAGTCGTCCTGCACGCCGCCGTTCACGCCGGTGCTGCGGCGTGGCGGCCGGCCGGTGCTCGACGGCGGGATGGTCGACAACGTGCCGGTCGATGCGCTCGATCCGTCGCCGGGCGACGTGCTGGTGCTGGTCACGCGGCTGTATCCGCGTCCGCAGATGTTCGCGGTCGCGCATGGCGACCAGCGGCGGTTGTATGTGCAGCCGTCGAGCAAGGTACCGATTTCGAGCTGGGACTACACGAGCCCGTCGCAGATGCGGCATGCGTACGATCTCGGACGGCGCGACGGCGAGCACTTCCTTGCGCGCGTCGGCGCGATGACGGGCGGCCGCGTGGCCGCCTGACGAGCGGGGAATGAAACGGTGGGGCCGCGCGGCGCGCGCGGCCCGTGTGATCAGCGCTTGCGGATCGGCGTCAGCGCTTCCGGGTTGGCGACGCTCGACATGTCGCCGTCGTCGAACGCGAGAATGTTGCGGAATGCGGCGCTGAAATACAGTTCGTAGCTTTCGCGTTCGACGTAGCCGATGTGCGGCGTGCAGATCACGTTTTCCATCCGCAGCAGGCTGTAGCCCTGCAGGATCGGCTCGCTTTCGAACACGTCGATCGCGACCATCCCGGGACGGTTGTGCGACAGCGCGTTGACGAGCGCGTTTTCCTCGAGCAGCTCGGCGCGGCTCGTATTGACGAGCAGCGACGTCGGCTTCATCCGCATCAGGTCTTCCTGCTTCACGATGCCGCGCGTGTCGTCATGCAGGCGCAGGTGCAGCGACAGCACGTCGCTCTGCTCGAACAGCGCTTCGCGGCTGGCGGCGGCCGTGTAGCCGTCGGCGCGTGCGGCTTCGAGCGAATGCTCGCGGCCCCATACCAGCACGTTCATCCCGAACGCCTTGCCGTAACCGGCGACGAGCCGGCCGATCTTCCCGTAGCCCCAGATGCCGAGCGTCTGGCCGCGCAGCACCTGGCCGAGGCCGAAGTTCGGCGGCAGCGCCGACGTCTTCAGGCCCGACTGCTGCCACGCGCCTTGCTTCAGGTTCGCGACGTATTGCGGAATGCGGCGCTGGGCGGCCATCACGAGCGCCCAGGTCAGCTCGGCCGGCGCGACCGGCGAACCGGTGCCTTCGAGCACCGCGATGCCGCGGTCGGTACACGCGTCGAGATCGATGTGGCTCGACACGCGGCCGGTCTGGCTGATCATGCGCAGGTTCGGCAGCTTCGACAGCAGCTGCGAGGTAATCGGGGTCCGTTCACGAATCAGCACGAGCGCCTCGACTTCCGCCAGACGGCTGGCGAGCTGTCCCAGGCCGCGCACCGTATTGTTGAAGACCTTTACGTCGTGGCCGGCGAGCATCTCGAAGCAGTTCAGCTTGCGGACGGCGTCCTGGTAGTCGTCGAGGATGGCAATTTTCATGGTGAACGGGGTGTCGCGCGTTGAAAGCGGCCGTGGCGGTGGCGCACGTTGCGCGCCCGTCCCGCCCGGCCGGGGCCGACATGATGCAACGTCGGCCGCCTTCGTGGTGTCTTTTTAACAGGTTGTTACGCTCCGCCGCAATCGGCGCCGGCTACACCCGGCGCCGCTCCTGCGCCGCGCGACGGGGTGCGCTGTTGTGTCGCATCAAATAGGTCCTTCCTGATTCGGCCACTTCCTCGACGAGGTTCACCCAATTGTTGCTCCAAGCAGAATAATTGGATCAACTATCCGCGGAAGGCGAGGATTTTTGACTATTTTTATCGTCAACCGGCCCCTTGTTGAGCAACTCTGCATCATTTCCGCTGTCGTAGGAGAATTACGCATTTGCTTCATCTTTTTGAAGTTGTAACAGCGGCAGGAGTCGTTTATGGATCATTTGCAGTCGATGCGCGTGTTCGTCAAGGTTGCAGATCTCGGCAGTTTCGCGCGGGCCGCGAGCGCAATGGATATCTCCAACGCGGTCGCGACGCGCCACGTCGCCGATCTGGAAGGCCGGCTCGGCACGCGTTTGCTTAACCGCACCACGCGCAGCCTCTCCCTGACGGAGTCGGGTCAGGTCTATCTGGAGCGTGCCCGCCAGATCCTCGACGAGCTCGAGGATGTCGAGCAGATGGTCGTCGCACGCAATCACGAGCCGGTCGGCACGCTGCGCATCGTTGCGCCGGTCGTGTTCGGCCTGCACAACCTCGCGCCCGTGCTGCAGTCGTACACGGAGAACTTCCCGAAGGTGGTGCCGGATCTCACGCTGGTCGACCGGCAGGTCGATCTCGTCGAGGAAGGCTTCGACGTCGGCATCGTCGTCACGCGCCAGATGCGCAGCGCGAGCATCGTCACGCGGCGCCTGACCACCGGCTGCATGACCGTGTGCGCGACGCCGAGCTATCTCGAGAAGCACGGCGTGCCGACGCATCCGGAACAGCTCGCCGAGCATCCGGCGCTGAGCCTGCCGACCGAATACTGGGGCGACGAGCGCGTGTTCACGGGGCCGGACGGCGAAGTGCGCGTGCGCCCGACCAACGTGATCGTCGCGAACAACACCGCGATGCTGCGCCAGTTCGCGTTGCTCGGGATGGGGGTCGCGATCCTGCCGAGCTACCTGATCGGCAGCGACATCGCGCGCGGCGCGCTCGTGCGGCTGCTGCCGGATTTCCGGCTGCCGCAGGTCGAGATCAACATTGCCTACCCGAGCCGGCGCCATCTGCCGGCGAAGGTGCGCACGTTCATCGACCATCTCGTCGAGCATTTCAGCCATTCGACCGACGCGATGATGGGCGAACAGTGGGCCGCGCAGGGCGCGACGCTGCCGCCGATCGGCGTCGAGATGCGTGCCGAGCAGCCCGAATCGACCGATCCGAACCTGCAGCCGCGTCTGGCGCGTTCGCCGCGCACGCGCGTGGCGGTGCCGTCGCCGCTGTAACGGCTCGGCGGCCCAGGCCCGGCAGCGCCCCAGCCGGCACAAAGAAAAAACGCGGATCGTTCGATCCGCGTTTTTTTATGGCTGCGGGCCGGCGCCGGACGCGCCGCAGGCGGCGCCCGGCGGTCGGGCCGTCACGAACCCGTCTTGCGCGCCGTGGTTTTGCGGGCGGCGGTCTTGCGGGCCGGTGCCGGTTTCTCCTCGGCGCCTTCCGTCACGGTTTCGGCGTCCTTCGTCGCCGATTTGGCCGTCTTCTTCGCGGCGGCGGCTTTCGGCTCCTTCTTCTCGAACTCGAAACCGATCTTGCCGTCCGGCTGCTTCACGAGGAACGCCTTGAAGTTGCGGCCGGTGCGCGACGACTTGAAGTTCGGCAGCAGATCCGTGCGGCCGTCGGCCAGCAGCTTGCCCATCTGCTCGCGCGTGATTTCCTGTTGCAGGATCACCTTGCCCGAGCGGAAGTCGCAGGTCTTCGGGTTCGCGACCGAGTGCTCGCACACGTAGCTCATCCCGTGCTCGAACACGCGGCCCTTGCACTTCGGGCACGCGCCGACCGGTTCCTGCGCGGAGAAGTCGGGCGCTTCGCCTTCCTCGCCGCCCTGGTCCTGGCCGAAATCGAACTCGAGCTTGTAGTTCTTCGTCTCGTCGTCGAAGGACAGCTTGAGGATCGCCGAGAACGGGCGGCCCATCTTGCTGCGGAACCCGGACAGCGGCCCGATTTCCTTCTTCTGCAGCAGCTCCTCGACTTCCGGAATCTCGAACTGCCGGCTGCCCGGGATCTTCGAGATCGAGAAGTCGCACTTCGTGCACGCGAAGCGGCGGTAGTTTTCCTTCACCTGGCCGCCGCAGTTCGGGCACGGCGTCTCGAGCGTTGCGTAGTCGCCGGGGATCGTGTCGGAATCGTATTCCTTCGCGCGCTTGACGATCTGCTGCGTCATGCGGGCGATTTCCTGCATGAACGCGTCGCGGCCGAGATTGCCGCGCTCCATCTGCGACAGCTTGTATTCCCATTCGCCGGTGAGCTCGGGCGCGGTGAGTTCCTTCACGCCGAGGCCGCGCAGCAGCGTCATCAGCTGGAATGCCTTCGCGGTCGGGATCAGTTCGCGACCCTCGCGCAGCAGGTACTTCTCGCCGAGCAGGCCTTCGATGATCGCCGCGCGCGTCGCCGGCGTGCCGAGACCTTTCGCGGCCATCGCCTCGCGCAACTCGTCGTCCTCGACCAGCTTGCCGGCGCCTTCCATCGCGGACAGCAGCGTCGCTTCCGAGTAGCGTGCGGGCGGCTTGGTCACGAGCGCGACGGCGGCGATTTCGTCCGTTTTCACCTTCTCGTCCTTCTGCACCGGCACGAGGTTCGCGTCCGCGCCTTCGGCGTCGCGGCCGTACACCTGCAGCCAGCCCGGTTCGACGAGCACCTTGCCTTCGGTCTTGAAGTGATGGCCGGCGACTTCGGTGATGCGCGTCGTCACGCGGAATTCGGCGGCCGGGAAGAACACCGCGAGGAAGCGCTTCACGACCATGTCGTACAGCTTCTGCTCCGGCTCGGACAGCGACTTCGGCGCCTGCAGCGTCGGGATGATGGCAAAGTGATCGCTGATCTTCGAGTTGTCGAAGATCCGTTTGTTCGGCTTCACCCAGCCCTTGTCGAGCACCTGCTTGGCATGCGGCAGGTAGTTGTGGCTCTCCTTGAGCATCTCGAGCGTGGACTGGACCGTCGACAGGTAGTCTTCCGGCAGCGCGCGCGCGTCGGTACGCGGGTAGGTCAGCACCTTGTGCTTTTCATACAGCGCCTGGGCGAGGCCGAGCGTGTTCTTCGCGGAGAAGCCGAAGCGGCTGTTCGCCTCGCGCTGCAGGCTCGTCAGGTCGAACAGCAGCGGCGACAGCTGCGTCGACGGCTTCGATTCCTCGGACACCGTGCCGACCTGGTCGCGGCAGGCGGCGACGATCGTTTCGGCGGCCGGCAGGCTCCACAGGCGGGAATCGCGCTTTTCCGGATCGAATTCGTCGCGCTTGAATTTCGGGTCGAACCACTTGCCTTCGTAGAAGCCGCCCGCGCACGCGAATTCGGCTTTCACTTCCCAGTAGTCGCGCGGGATGAAGCGGCGGATTTTCTCTTCGCGTTCGACGACGATCGACAACGTTGGCGTCTGAACGCGACCGACGGTGGTCAGGAAGAAGCCGCCGCCCTTGCTGTTGAACGCGGTCATCGCGCGGGTGCCGTTGATCCCGACGAGCCAGTCGGCTTCCGAGCGGCAGCGTGCGGCGTCGGCGAGCGGCTGCATGTCGGAGTCGCTGCGCAGGTTCGCGAAACCGTCGCGGATCGCCTGCGGCGTCATCGATTGCAGCCACAGGCGCTGGACCGGCTGCTTGGCCTTCGCGTGCTGCGCGATCAGGCGGAAAATCAGCTCGCCTTCGCGCCCCGCGTCACATGCGTTGATCAGGCGGTCGACGTCCTTGCGCTTCATCAGCTTCGTGAGCACCTTGAGGCGCGACTCGCTTTTTGCGATGGGGTTCAGGTCGAAATGCGGGGGAATGACGGGAAGATGCGCGAAGCTCCATTTCCCGCGCTTGACCTCGTACTCTTCCGGGGCGGCGATTTCCAGCAGGTGGCCGACAGCGGACGAAAGGACGAAATCGTCGCTCTCGTAATACTCGTCATGCTTGGTAAAGCCGCCCAAAGCGCGTGCGATGTCGTTCGCGACAGAAGGCTTTTCCGCAATGATCAGTGCTTTGGACATGACAGGTGTGTGTTGGTAGACCGGGTTCGCCGGTTGTGGGTCCCTTTTACGACCGCTTTATAGCACACGCCGCAGCGACGGCGGCTCGGCGTGTAAAAAGCGGCTCATCATAGAGGGGGGCCGCAACGGCGGCAAGCGTCCGACGCGGCGGCGCGCGCAAACGGGCGCAAAACCGCCGGGCCGGCCGCGGATTCAGGCTTCGACGTTCAGGACGTCGCGCAATTTCGGTGCGTGCGGCGCACCCGGCACCGCGCTCAGGTCGGACAGCATGCGCTCGACGATCGCCGCGTGTGGCAGCACCGTGCCGAAGAAGCGCGCGGTGTGGGCATCCTCGATCAGGATGGTCGGGAAGTTCTCGACGTCGAGATCGTCGAGCCGGTCGGCATGGGTTTCGATGTCGATCCAGGCGAAGCAGGCGTCCGGATGCGCGTCGGCGAGCTGGTCGAAGGCGGTGCGGTAATCGCGGCACGTGCCGCACCACTCGGCGCACAGGCAGGCGACCAGCAACGTGCCGGGATCGGCGAGGCGCTCGGCGATCCGATCGGCATCGGTGTCGAGATTCAGCGCGGGCATGGCATTCCTTGGGTAGCGTCGGCGGCCGGGCCGCCCCTATGCCGGGGAATGTAGCACGCCCCGCGTGGAGGGGGTGGGCGCTGCGTCAAGCCGCGCGAAGCGGCCGCCGGCGACGCTCGCGACGCGGCCGGCAAGTTCCAGCGCGAGCAGCGCGCCATGCAGCACGTCGTCGGACAGGCCGCTGTGTTCGGCCAGCCATTCGTATGTCACGGGGCCGTATCCCAGGGCGGCGAGCACCGCTCGTTCCGACGGATTGCCTGGTGGAGCGGCTTCGATTGAGGCCGGTGCGGTGGTCGCCGCCGTGCGATTCGCTTGCGCGATGCCGGCAGTTTCAGGTTCGCGGAGCGCGTCGGTGTTCGAGCCCTGATTGCCGGCTCGCATTGCGCCGCTCGTTGCGCGCGCCGCCGGTTCGCCCAGCCCGTATTCCTCGAGCACGTCGAGCGGCGCCGCGGTGAGCTTCGCGCCGTCGCGGATCAGCGCGTGGCAGCCCTGCGCGAGCGGGGCGTGGATCGAACCGGGTATCGCGAACACGTCGCGCCCCAATTCGTTCGCGAGCCGCGCGGTGATCAGCGAGCCCGAGCGCGGGGCGGCCTCGACGACGAGCGCGCCGATCGCGAGCGCGGCGATCAGCCGGTTGCGCTGCGGGAAATGCGCGGCGCGGGCCGGCGTGCCGAGCGGCCATTCCGACACGATCGCGCCGCGTGCGGCGATCTCGTGGGCGAGCGCGCGGTGCCGCGCCGGATAGACGAGATCGGCGCCCGTCGCGATCACCGCGACGGTGCCCGACCGGCCGTCGAGCCCGCCACGGTGCGCGGCGCCGTCGATCCCGAGCGCCAGGCCGGAGACGATCGTGAGGCCCGCGTCGGACAACGTGCGGGCGAACTGCGTGGCGTCGGCGAGCCCTTGCGGCGTCGCATGGCGACTGCCGACCACGGCGAGGCCGCGTGCGTGCAGCAGCTCGAGCCCTCCCTTTACATATAGCAGCGGCGGCGGATCGTGCAGGTCGCGCAGCCGCGGCGGGTAGGCCGGATCGCTCAGCGTGACGAGCACGTTGCCCGGCCCGTCGAGCCACGCAAGCGCGGCGGCGGTGCGCGTATCGAGATCGTCGCGCTCGCTCATGCGCACGGCCTGCGCGGCGGCGGGGCTGCTCACGGTGGCGATCGCCTCGTCGGACGCGCGCAGCAACGCCTCCGGCGAGCCGAATGCCGCGAGCAGCAGTTGCAGCACGGCAGGCGAGAGGCCGGGCGCATGCGCGAACTGCAGCCATGCGCGCAGCGCGGCGGGCGTCAGCGCTTGCGGCGACATGAGGCGGCCCTCGAATGCGGCGGCCAGCGAAGCGCGTGGCGCCATGATAAAATTTTCATCATCCGAAATACTCGACAGGGCCGTGCGCGCAGACGCCCGGCCGATTGCAGGAGGCGCGATCCGCGGCATTGATATGCCACGCATCCGCCTCATCTTCATTGCATCCCGGCGGCGGCGCCAGCCGGCCGGATGGCCGATGCGGCACGCCGCTCCACCGAATACCGAACACCATGGCTTTGCTCAATATTCTTCATTACCCCGACAAGCGGCTGCACAAGGTCGCGAAGCCCGTCGACAAGGTCGACGACCGGATCCGCAAGCTCGTCGCCGACATGGCCGAGACCATGTACGCGGCGCCCGGCATCGGCCTGGCGGCTACGCAGGTCGACGTGCACGAGCGCGTGATCGTGATCGACGTCTCCGAGGAGAAGAACGAGCTGCGCGCGTTCATCAACCCGGAAATCGTGTGGTCGAGCGACGCGAAGCAGACTTATGAAGAAGGCTGCCTTTCGGTGCCCGGCATCTACGACGAAGTCGAGCGTCCCGACCACGTGCGCGTGCGTGCGCTCAACGAGCAGGGCGAGACGTTCGAGCTCGACTGCGAGGGCCTGCTCGCCGTGTGCGTCCAGCACGAGATGGATCACCTGATGGGCCGCGTGTTCGTCGAATACCTGTCGCCGCTCAAGCAGACGCGCATCAAGACGAAGATGAAGAAACTCGAACGCGCGATGTGATGCGCGTGCACCCAGCCCGACCCCGAACGCTGTCATGACCCATACGTTGCGCGTGATTTTTGCCGGCACGCCGGAATTCGCCGCGGCTGCCCTTGCCGCGATCCACGAGGCCGGTTTCCCGGTGCCGCTCGTGCTTACCCAGCCCGATCGCCCGGCCGGCCGCGGGATGAAACTCCAGGCCAGTGCCGTGAAGCGCTACGCCGTCGAGCACGGGATGACCGTCGCGCAACCGCCGTCGCTGCGTCGCGCCGGCAAGTACCCGGCGGAGGCGGCCGACGCGATCGAACTGCTGCGCACGACGCCGCACGAAGTGATGGTGGTGGCCGCGTACGGCCTGCTGCTGCCGCAGGAAGTGCTCGACATCCCGCGCGCCGGCTGCATCAACATCCACGCGTCGCTGCTGCCGCGCTGGCGCGGCGCCGCGCCGATCCATCGGGCGATCGAGGCCGGCGACGCCGAGACGGGCGTCACGCTGATGCAGATGGACGTCGGCCTCGACACCGGCGCGATGATCGAGGAGGCGCGCATCGCGATCGCGCCCGACGATACGACCGCGACGCTGCACGACCGCCTCGCCGCCGACGGCGCGCGGCTGATCGTCGACGCGCTCGTGCGGCTCGAGCGCGACGGCACGCTGCCGGCGACGCCGCAGCCCGCCGACGGCGTGACCTACGCGGAAAAGATCGGCAAGCACGAAGCGGCGCTCGACTGGCGCAAGCCGGCCGACGTACTCGCGCGCCAGGTGCGTGCATTCGATCCGTTCCCGGGCGGCGTCGCGACGCTCGACGGCGCGGCCATCAAGCTGTGGGCGGCCGAGCCCGTGGCGGCGCGCGGCACGATGGCCAACGCGGCGCCCGGCACGATCGTCGAAGCCGCGCCGGAAGGCGTGGTGGTCGCATGCGGCAGCGGCGCGCTGCGCGTCACTCAGCTGCAGAAGCCGGGCGGCAAGCGGCTGCCCGCGCGCGAATTCCTCGCCGGTTCGCCGCTCGCCGCGGGCCAGCGGTTCGCGCTGCCCGACGTCGACTGACACGGCCTGAGCGCCATTCGACCCGGTCTGCCGGCCCGGCGCAACTGGCCGGACGGCCGAGTCGCGCGGTGCGGCAGGCGCGCGTAGAATTTCCCTGCGCTCTCCGGTTTCGAGGTTTTCATGTTCGGCATCACCCATTTCGGCTTCTTCGTGTTCGCGGTTTTCCTGCTGAACGTCACGCCCGGGCCCGATACCGCCTACATCGTCGGTCGCAGCGTCGCGCAGGGGCGCGGCGCGGGGCTGATGTCGGCGTTCGGCATTTCGGCCGGCTGCTGCGTTCACGCGCTCGCCTGCGCGTTCGGCCTGACCGCGCTGCTGGCCGCGTCGGCCACCGCGTTCACGGTGATCAAGCTGGTCGGCGCCGCCTACCTGATCTATCTCGGCGTGCGGATGATCATCGCGAAGCAGGCCGCCGCGCCGTCGGGCGCCGCAGCCGCGCAGGCCGCGGCCGCCAAGCCGCTGCGCCAGCTGTTCATGCAGGGCTTCTGGACCAACGTGCTGAATCCGAAGGTCGTGCTGTTCTTCGTGTCGTTCTTCCCGCAATTCGTCTCGGCCGACAGTCCGCACAAGGCATGGGCGTTCCTGACCCTCGGCGCGGTGTTCGTCGCGATGAGCACGGTCTGGACGAGCCTGGTCGCGTGGGTGGCGGGCAGCGTCACACAGCGCTTTTCCGGCAAGCCGGGCGTCAAGAAGTGGCTCGACCGCACGGTCGGCAGCGCGTTCGTCGGCCTCGGACTTCGTCTTGCAACGTCGCAACGCTGAGATTGAATTTTTCCGGCAAGACCTTATCTAACAAATCGCTTACAATTTTCCGCCGCGCCCTGTGATGCGCGGCGGTCCCCTGACGGATAAGGAGTGGGTATGTTCAATTGGGTCAAAACGGCGATGCTGATGGCCGCGATCACGGCCCTGTTCATCGTGATCGGCGGGATGATCGGCGGCTCGCGCGGCATGACGATCGCGCTGCTGTTCGCGCTCGGCATGAATTTCTTCTCGTACTGGTTCTCGGACAAGATGGTGCTGCGCATGTACAACGCGCAGGAAGTCGACGAGAACACGGCGCCGCAGTTCTACCGGATGGTGCGCGAGCTGGCCACGCGCGCGAACCTGCCGATGCCGCGCGTCTACCTGATCAACGAGGATGCGCCGAACGCGTTCGCGACGGGCCGCAACCCCGAGCACGCGGCGGTCGCCGCGACGACGGGTATCCTGCGCGTGTTGTCGGAGCGCGAGATGCGCGGTGTGATGGCGCACGAGCTCGCGCACGTGAAGCACCGCGACATCCTGATCTCGACGATCACCGCGACGATGGCGGGTGCGATCTCGGCACTCGCGAACTTCGCGATGTTCTTCGGCGGGCGCGACGAGAACGGCCGGCCGGCCAATCCGATCGCGGGTATCGCGGTCGCGCTGCTCGCGCCGATCGCGGGCGCCTTGATCCAGATGGCGATTTCGCGGGCCCGCGAGTTCGAGGCCGACCGCGGCGGCGCGCAGATTTCCGGCGATCCGCAGTCGCTCGCCACCGCGCTCGACAAGATTCATCGCTATGCGGCGGGCATTCCGTTCCAGGCGGCCGAGGCCCATCCGGCCACCGCGCAGATGATGATCATGAACCCGCTGCACGGCGGCGGCCTGCAGAACCTGTTCTCGACGCACCCGGCCACCGAGGAACGCATCGCGCGCCTGATGGAGATGGCGCGCACCGGCCGCTTCGATTGACCTCCGGTGTACCGCGCGGCTGATGTCGCGCGGAGGCCCCCTTGCCACCCCGCATGCGCCGTGCTGCGGGGTGTTTCATTTGCGCTCGCCGTAAAGGGGCCAAAGGGGCAGCATGGTCGCACGCTACAATGCGCGGTTTGGGATCGCCGGGCCATCCGGCGACTGCGATCCCGCCGTTTGCCGCATTTGTTTGCCGCGCCTGCTTGCCGATTCCGTACCGATGACACGACCCCGTTCTTCCGCTCCGACTTCTTCCGGCCGCCCGGCGCGCCTGGCTGCGCTGCACCTGGCGCCCGATTCGCTCGGCTTCGCGCTCGACGCGGCCGCGCAGGCGGTCGATGCGGTGCGACGCGGCACCGCGTTGCCGGCGGCACTGTCGACGGTATTCGCGCAGATGCCGTCCGGCGCGCAGGCGCTCGCACGCGGCGCGACGCAGGACGTCGCCTACCGGACGATGCGTCGCCTCGGCAGCGCGGACTGGCTGATCGGCAAGTTCGTCAGCAAGGCGCCGCCCGCGCACGTGCACGCGGTGCTCGCCGGCGCGTTCGCGCTGCTGCTCGACCCGCCTGACGAAGCTGCGTACCCGGCGTTCACGGTGGTCGACCAGGCCGTCACCGTCATCGGTGCGCGGCGCGAATTCGCGTTCGCGAAGGGGATGGTCAACGCGGTGCTGCGCCGTTTCCTGCGCGAGCGCGACGCACTCGTCGCGGCGATGCAGGACGATCCGGTTGCGTGCTGGAACTACCGTGCGTGGTGGGTCGATGCGGTGAAGCGCGCATGGCCCGACGCGTGGCAGGCGATCCTCGCGGCCGGCGAGCGCCAGGGGCCGCTGACGCTGCGCGTGAACGCGCGTCGCGCGAACGTCGATGCGTATCTCGACACGCTGCGTGCGAGCGGAATCGAAGCGGTCGCGATCGGCCGGCATGCGGTGCGGCTCGCGTCGGCGCTGCCGGTCGACCGCATTCCGGGCTTCGCCGACGGCGTGGTGTCGGTGCAGGACGCCGGCGCGCAGCTCGCGGCCGAATGGCTCGGCGCGCGCGACGGCATGCGCGTGCTCGACGCGTGCGCGGCGCCCGGCGGCAAGACCGGCCATATTCTCGAACTCGCCGACGCGGAAGTCGTGGCGCTCGAAAGCGACGCGACGCGCGCGGCGCGCATCGGCGAGAATCTCGTGCGCCTGTCGCTCGCGGCGAACGTGTGCGTCGGCGACGCGGGCGCGCCGGACGCGTGGTACGACGGGCGTCCGTTCGATCGCATCCTGGCCGACGTGCCGTGCTCGGCGTCCGGCATCGTGCGGCGGCACCCCGACATCCGCTGGCTGCGCCGCGAGGCCGACATCCCGGCGCTGGTCGCGGAGCAGCGTCGCATCCTGTCGGCGCTGTGGCCGCTCGTGAAGCCGGGCGGCGAACTGCTTTACGTGACCTGTTCGATCTTCCCCGAAGAAGGCGAAGGGCAGGCCCGCTGGTTTGAAGCGGCCTGTGAAGATGCGGTACGATTGGACGCCCCCGGCCAACTGCTGCCGGGCGGCGTGCAGGGACGGGCGGCCGCCGGCGCACTCGACCAGAACACCGATCACGACGGATTTTTCTACGCGCGGTTTCAGAAACGGTGACGATCAAACACCTTTTTCCCTTTCGGCTCGCGGCCGTCTTGCTGGTCGCGTTGACGCTGTGCCTGGCCGTCGTGCGGCCGGCGCATGCCGAATCGATCGCCGTGCAACGCGCGTCGCTCCAGTCCGACGGAAGCGGCTGGAGCCTCGACGCACGGTTCGACTTCGAGCTGAATCCGAACCTCGAGGATGCCGTCAACAAGGGCATCCCGCTTTACTTCACGACCGACTTCGAGCTGAGCCGCGCGCGCTGGTACTGGTTCGACGAGCAGCCGGTAGCGGTCACGCAGACGATCCGCCTGTCGTTCCAGCCGCTCACGCGCGAGTACCGCGTGTCGACGGGCGGCCTGCAGCTCGGCTTCCCGTCGCTGAAGGATGCGCTCGCGGTGGTACGGCACATCACGTCGTGGCACGTGATCGACCGTAACCAGGTGCGTGCCGGCGAAACCTACACGGCGTCGGTGCGGATGCAGCTCGATACGGCGCTGATGCCGAAGCCGTTCCAGGTCGACGCGGTAAACAATCGCGACTGGACGCTCGGGTCGGACTGGAAGCGCTTCAACTTCACGGTGACCGAACGTGCTAAATAAAGTACGCCGCGCGGCCAGCGGGAAGAGCCTCCTCGTCCGCGTGATCGTCTCGACCGTCGCGCTGACCGCGCTGCTGCTGCTCGTGCTGCTGGCGGCCGCGAGCGCGAACACCGAATTCTTCGATCGCTACTACTCGTGGCTGTACGCGACGAACATCGTCGTCGCGCTCGTGTTCCTGCTCGTGGTGCTCGGGCTGATCGGGATGATCGTCGTGCGCCTGAGGAAGGGCAAGTTCGGCACACGGCTGCTCGCGAAGCTCGCGGTGTTCTTCGCGCTCGTCGGCGTGGTGCCGGGCGGGATCATCTACATCGTGTCGTACCAGTTCGTGTCGCGCAGTATCGAGTCGTGGTTCGACGTGAACGTCGAGACGGCGCTGACGGCCGGCCTGAACCTCGGCCGCGGGATGCTCGATGCGTCGCTGTCCGATCTGCAGACGAAGGCGCGGCTGATGTCCGACCAGCTCGCGAGCGTCGATGCGAACACGAACGGCACGACGCTCACGCTGCTGCGGCTGCGCGACCAGTTCGGCGTGCAGGACGCGACGATCGTCGAGCCGAGCCGCGGCGGCTCGGGCGCCGCGCCCGACCTGCACATCGTCGCGCAGGCGTCGGGCAATTTCGCGGCGCTGATTCCGGACGACCTGCCGACGCCGCTGATGTTGAGCCAGGCGCGCGAACACGGCGCGTATGCGGCGATCGAGGGCGAAGTCGACGGCGACCCGCGCGCACACGGCGCGAAGGGCGCGCTGCGGCTGCGCGTCGTGCGGCCGATTCCCGACGCGACGACGTCGCTGCTGCAGCCGGCGGAGCGGTTCCTGCAGCTCACGCAGCCGGTGCCGCCGACGCTCGCGCACAACGCGGACGCCGTGCAGCGCGCGTACAGCGAGTACCAGGCAAAGTCGCTCGGCCGCACGGGGCTGCGCAAGATGTACATCGGCACGCTGACGCTCGCGCTGTTCCTCGCGACCTTCATCGCGATGATGCTCGCGCTCGCGCTCGGCCAGCAGCTCGCACGGCCGCTGTTCCTGCTCGCGCAGGGCACGAAGGAGATCACGGAAGGCGACTACACGCCGAAGCGCGAGATCAAGACGCGCGACGAGCTCGGCTTCCTCACGCAGTCGTTCAACGCGATGACGCGCCAGTTGTCCGAGGCGCGGCTCGCGGTCGAGAAGAACCGCATCGCGCTCGAGCATTCGAAGACGTATCTCGAGAGCATCCTCGCGAACCTGACGGCCGGCGTGTTCGTGCTCGATCGCCAGTTCCGGCTGACGACGGCCAATCGCGGCGCCGAGCGGATCTTCCGGCAGCCGTTCAACACGCTGATCGGCACGACGCTCGACCGGATCGGCGTGGCCGCCGGGTTCGGCGCGATGGTGCGCAAGGCGTTCGCCGATCGCGAGGCGGCGTCCGACGGCGGCAGCGGCGATCGCGGCCACTGGCAGCAGCAGTTCGCGATCGAGGTGCCGGGCGAAACCGATCCGCTGACGCTGCTCGTACGCGGCACGCGCCTCGTGTCGACGGTCGAAGGGCAGGCCGACGATCCGCAGACGTCCGGCTACGTGGTCGTGTTCGACGACATTTCCGACGTGATTTCCGCGCAGCGTTCGGTCGCGTGGGGCGAGGTCGCGCGGCGGCTCGCGCACGAGATCAAGAATCCGCTGACGCCGATCCAGCTGTCGGCCGAGCGGCTGCAGATGAAGCTGTCGGACAAGCTCGCACCACCCGACGCAGACGTGCTCAAGCGCGGCGCGACGATGATCGTGAACCAGGTGGCCGCGATGAAGCGGATGGTCGACGATTTTCGCGAATACGCGCGCACGCCGCCGGCGGTGCTCGCGAACCTGCAGTTGAACGAACTGGCGAGCGAGGTGCTCGGGCTGTACGGCGTCGGCGAGGGCAAGAGCCCGATCGTCGCCGAGCTCGCGCCGTCGCTGCCGGTGATTCGCGGCGACGCGACGCAATTGCGCCAGGTGATTCACAACCTGCTGCAGAATGCGCAGGATTCGGTCGCGGAGTCCGCGCATCCGCGTGTGTTGATCGAAACCAAGACAGTAGAATATGGCGACCCCGACGCCGAGGGCAAAACGCGCGTCGCGGTACGTCTTACCGTGTCCGACAACGGGCCCGGTTTTCCGGCACGCATCCTGACCCGTGCGTTCGAGCCTTACGTGACGACCAAGGCGAAGGGCACGGGGCTCGGGCTGGCCACGGTCAAGAAAATCGTTGACGAGCACGGCGCGCGGATCGATCTGCGCAATCGCATGCACGGCGAGACCGTCGAGGGTGCGCAGGTGTCGATCCTCTTCCTGCAGATGGCGAGCGATACGCCAGGCGCCGAACCGGGCGCACAGGACGGGACGACACCCGCCAAGACAAAAGCAAGTGAGCAGACAAAGGCAGCGTAAATGGCAACCATCCTGGTGGTAGATGATGAAATGGGCATCCGGGAATTGCTCTCGGAGATCCTCAGCGATGAAGGACATGTCGTCGAGGCGGCGGAGAACGCGCAGGCCGCGCGGGAATACCGGCTGAATCAGGCGCCCGATCTCGTGCTGCTCGATATCTGGATGCCCGATACCGACGGCGTCACGCTGCTCAAGGAATGGGCGGCGCAGGGGCTGCTGACGATGCCCGTGATCATGATGTCCGGGCACGCGACGATCGATACGGCCGTCGAGGCGACCAAGATCGGCGCGCTCGATTTCCTCGAGAAACCGATCGCGCTGCAGAAGCTGCTGAAGTCGGTCGAGCACGGTCTCGCCCGCGGCGCGGCGCCGGTGTCCGCGAACGCGGCGGCGAAGGCGGGCGGCGGGCAGGCCGCTGGGCCGGCGGCGGTCGCGTCCGCGGCGGCGCTGCCGACGCTCGGCGACGACATGGCGTCGGCGCTCGGCCTCGCGGGCCAGACGGCCGCGATCCCGTTCGACATCCCGTTGCGCGAAGCGCGCGATGCGTTCGAGCGCGCGTACTTCGAATATCACCTCGCGCGCGAGAACGGCAGCATGACGCGCGTCGCGGAGAAGACGGGCCTCGAGCGCACGCACCTGTATCGCAAGCTCAAGCAACTCGGCGTCGAGCTCGGCAAGAAGCCGTCCGAAGGCGCGCTGTAAAATATTTTGCGAAAGCACTTGCTCGGGGGCGAATAGCTCGATATACTTTCATTCTTCGTTGGCCCGGTAGCTCAGTTGGTAGAGCAGCGGATTGAAAATCCGCGTGTCGATGGTTCGATTCCGTCCCAGGCCACCAGCATTTAAAACCCCAAGAATCGGAAGGTTCTTGGGGTTTTTCGTTTGTGGTGGGTATCGCGTGTCGTGGGCCGCGGGCCCGGCAGCATTCGCCGGGGCATGATAAAATCCGTGCCCGCTCAATGACTTAGCGCATCGCTTCATGCGTGGCAGGCTGCTCGCGGTGCGCCTGTCGTGGCGCGCGGCAACGATGCCGTGCGATGAGCGGTATAAGCGCGCCGCCGCATTCGCGGCCGAGCGCGCTGCCTATACTGGTCGAGCCGGCACAGGCCGGCCGCGTCGGGCCGCCCGGCGGCAGCCGGCCTCGGGGCGCAGTGCGACGCGAGCCTACACATTCACGGAGTATCACGGTGATTCGGACAGACGCTAAAGACGGCGCGCTCGTGTTGTTTTCCGGCGGGCAGGATTCCGCCACGTGCGTGGCATGGGCCCTCGAACGCTACCAGACGGTCGAGACGCTCGGCTTCGACTACGGCCAGCGTCATCGCGTCGAACTCGAGTGCCGCGAAGGCGTGCGCGAAGCGCTGAAGCGCAAGTTTCCCGCGTGGTCGGACCGGCTCGGCGACGATCACATGATCGACCTGTCGGTGCTCGGCGCGATCAGCGATACCGCGATGACGCGCACGATCGAGATCGAGACGACGGCGAACGGCCTGCCGAACACGTTCGTGCCGGGCCGCAACCTGATGTTCATGACGATCGCCGCGGCGATCGCCTATCGGCGCGGGCTGCGCGTGCTGGTCGGCGGGATGTGCGAGACCGATTTTTCGGGCTATCCGGACTGCCGCGACGACACGATGAAGGCGCTGCAGGTCGCGCTGAATCTCGGGATGGATACGCGCATGGTGCTCGAGACGCCGCTGATGTGGCTCGACAAGGCGCAGACCTGGCAGCTCGCCGAACAGCTCGGCGGCGACGCGCTCGTCGAACTGATCCGCGTCGAGACGCACACCTGCTACGTGGGCGAGCGCGCGGAACTGCACGACTGGGGCTTCGGCTGTGGCGAATGCCCGGCCTGCAAGCTGCGCAAGCGCGGCTACGAGGCCTACCTGAAGGGCGAGCGGGTGACCGAAGCGCCGCTGTGACGCGGCTGCGCCGGCGGCGCTTGATGGACAACGGATTCTGATCGACAACGAGCGGCGCGAGCCGGACGAAGGACGATGACTTACGCGGTCAAGGAAATTTTCTACACGTTGCAGGGCGAGGGCGCGAATGCGGGCCGGCCGGCCGTGTTCTGCCGGTTCGCCGGCTGCAATCTGTGGTCGGGCCGCGAAGAGGATCGTGCGGAGGCCGTGTGCCGCTTCTGCGATACGGACTTCGTCGGCACCGACGGCGAGAACGGCGGCAAGTTCAAGGACGCCGCCGCGCTCGTCGCGACGATCGCCGGCCTGTGGCCGGCGGGCGAAGCGCACCGCTTCGTCGTCTGCACGGGTGGCGAGCCGATGCTGCAGCTCGACCAGCCGCTCGTCGACGCGCTGCATGCGGCCGGCTTCGAGATCGCGATCGAAACCAACGGTTCGCTGCCGGTGCTCGAATCGATCGACTGGATCTGCGTGAGCCCGAAGGCGGATGCGCCGCTCGTCGTCACGAAGGGCAACGAACTGAAGGTCGTCGTGCCGCAGGACAACCAGCGGCTGGCCGACTACGCGAAGCTCGACTTCGAGTATTTCCTGGTCCAGCCGATGGACGGCCCGTCGCGCGACCTCAATACGAAGCTCGCGATCGACTGGTGCAAGCGTCATCCGCAGTGGCGGCTGTCGATGCAGACCCACAAATATCTGAACATTCCCTGAGCCACGGCTTTTGACATCGTGCTGATTACCCGAAAACTCGAATTCGACGCGGGCCACCGCATCCCCGATCACCGCAGCCAGTGCAGGAACCTGCACGGCCATCGCTACGTGCTCGAAATCACGCTGCGCGGCGATCTCGTCGATACCGAGGGGGCGCCCGACCGCGGCATGGTGATGGATTTCGCCGACGTGAAGGCGCTCGCGATGGAGCACCTCGTCAGCAAGTGGGATCACGCGTTCCTGGTCTATGCGCGCGACGAGGTCGTGCGTTCGTTCCTCGAGCAGATGGCCGACCACAAGACGGTCGTGATCGACCGGATCCCGACCGTCGAGAACCTCGCGGCGATCGCGTTCGACCTGCTCGCGAACGTGTACGACGCGCACTACGGCGTGAATCTGCGCCTCGAGCGCGTGCGTCTGTACGAAACGCCGAACTGCTGGGCCGACGTCGAGCGCCAGCCCGGCCGCTGATCCTGCCTTTCCCGGCAGCCCCGCCGTTCGGCGCGGGCTGCCCGTCGCCGCCAGCCGCCGCGTCCCGCGCCGGTACGGCTTCCCCCGTCGGTTCCCGCATCGAGCATCCGGCCGCGCTATGATCGTCGTGCGGCACGGAAAAACGCGCGCGTGAGCCATTGCGCGGCCCGCTTTGTCAGATCGGTCGTCCCGGGCCGACTCACGTTCTCTGGCGCGCGATCCGTCGCCGCCACCGTGCTTCGGTTGCCCGGCGGCGCGCATGCCGCTTTCCGCTTCGCCAGTTGCTTGTCCCGTTCGATTGCCGTTCCGTTCCGGAGGCCGTATCGATGAGCACGCTCACCAATTCCCTCAAACAACGCCTGCGCGACGGCGACGAGCCGCTGTACGGCCTGTGGCTGTCGCTCGGCAGCGACTCGGCCGCGGAAGCGCTCGCGCATGCCGGTTACGACTGGCTCTGCATCGACATGGAGCATGCGCCGAACGACAGTCGCGACGTGGCGTCGCAACTGCGCGCGATCGCCGCGGCGCACCTGCCGAGCGAGCCGGTCGTGCGCGTGCCGGCGCGCGAGCCGTGGCTCGTGAAGCGTGCGCTCGACGCCGGCGCACGCACGCTGATGTTTCCGTGTATCGAGACGCCCGACGACGCCGCGCACGCGGTGCGGCTCACGCGCTTTCCGTCGCCCGAATCGCCGGACGGGCTGCGCGGCGTCGCGGGCATGGTGCGCGCGGCGGCGTTCGGCATGCGCCGCGACTACCTGCAGACGGCGAATGCGCAAGTCGCGGTGATCGTGCAGGTCGAATCGGCGCGCGGCGTCGACGAAGTCGAGCGGATCGCGGCGACGCCCGGTGTCGATTGCCTGTTCGTCGGCCCGGCCGATCTCGCGGCGAGCCTCGGACATCTCGGCGATATCCGCCACCCGGACGTCGAAACCGCGATGGCGCGCGTGCTCGCGGCCGGCAAGCAGGCGGGCGTCGCGGTCGGCATCTTCGCGGGCGACACGGCGGCCGCGCGCCAGTATCGCGAGGCCGGCTACCGGATGATCACGGTGTCGGCCGACGTGAGCTGGCTGTTGCGCGCGACGCGGCAGGCGTTGCAGGAGGTACGGTCATGAACGGCGCAGACGGTGCGTGCCGCGGGCAGGCGCGGATCGGGGCGATGGTCGGCCTGTGGGCCGTGTGGGCGGCGGCCGTCGCGCAGGGCGCGCCGCAAGCGAAGCCCGACCCGTCGCGCGAGACGCAATCGGCGGTCGCCGACTACAACGCCGGCGACTATCGCGCGGCGCTGGTGCAATTCCACGATGCGGCCGAGCGCGGCGATCGCCTCGCGCAGTTCAACTACGCGATGATGCTGCTGACGGGCGAAGGCGTGACCGCGAACGTCGACGAAGGGCTGCGCTGGCTCAAGCGCGCGGCGGAAGCGAACATGTCGCATGCGCAGTACGTGTACGGCCGGATGTTCGACGATGGCGAGTTCGTCGCGCGCAATCCGGCGGAAGCGCATCGCTGGTTCCTGCGGGCCGCGAAGCAGGGGCACGTGCAGGCCGAGCTGTCGCTCGCGAACCAGTTCCTCGACGGGCGCGGCACGCCGCGCGACAACCGGCAGGCGTTCGTGTGGTACAAGCAGGCCGCCGACGCGGGCGAGCCGACCGCGCAGTACGTGACCGCGTCGTTCTACGAGCGCGGCGGCGATGGCGTCGCGCAGAACCTGAACATCGCACGCGCGTACTACGCGGCGGCGGCCGCGCAGGGCGACGAGACGGCCGGGATGAAATTCAAGGAGCTGAGCGCGCGGCTGAAGGCGCCGGGGCCGGAATCGGGCACCGGCGCGGAGCCAGGCAAACCGCACTCGCCGCCGCAGTAAGCGGCTGCATTCGGTCCGCCCGATGCAAAACGGCGCCCGCAGGCGCCGTTGTCGTGTGCCGCAGCGCAGGCCGCGCGGTCAACTCTTCATCAACCGCCGCTGCCGCCCGACGCTCATGATCATCCCGATCGCGATGCCGAGCGTCGTGAGCGCGGTGCCGCCGTAACTCATGAACGGCAGCGGCACGCCGACGACCGGCAACACGCCGCTCACCATCCCGATATTGACGAACGCGTAGACGAAGAACGCGAGCGTGAGCGAGCCCGCGAGCAGCCGGCCGAACAGCGTCGCGCCCTGCGCGGCGATGTAGAGCCCGCGCGCGATCAGCGCCATGTACAGCGTCAGCAGCACGAGCCCGCCGGCGAGCCCCCATTCCTCCGAGAACACCGCGAAGATGAAGTCGGTGTGCTTTTCCGGAATGAATTCGAGGTGCGCCTGCGTGCCTTTCAGGTAGCCCTTGCCGAGCACGCCGCCCGAGCCGATCGCGATCACGGCCTGGATCGTGTGGAAGCCCTTGCCGAGCGGGTCGGACGTCGGGTCGAGCAGCGTACACACCCGGTGTTTCTGGTAGTCGTGCATCAGCGGCCACTGCACTTCAGGCTGGCAGATGCGTTCCTCGAACACCGCGATCGAGCCGACCGCGATCACGCCCGCGACGAGCACCGGCACGATCAGCTTGAACGACAGGCCGGCGAGGTAGATCACGAAGAAGCCGGCCGCGAACACGAGCAGGCCCGTGCCGAGGTCCGGCTGCTTCGCGATCAGCCCGACCGGCACCAGCAGGATCCCGAACGCGGCGATGAAGTCGTACCAGCGCAGCCCGCCTTCGCGGCGCTGGTAGTACCACGCGAGCATCAGCGGCGTCGCGATCTTGAGGATTTCGGACGGCTGGATCACGACGCCGACGTTCAGCCAGCGCTTCGCGCCCTTCTTGGTCATCCCGAACAGCGCGACGGCAATCAGTAGCGTGACCCCGAACGTGTAGAGCGGGACCGCGAAGCGCATCAGCGTGGTCGGCGGGATGTTGGCGATCACCCACATCAGCACGAACGTCAGCAGGATGTTGCGCAACTGGTCCTCGACGCGGCCCGGCACGTCGATCGACGCGCTGTACAGCGTGACGATGCCGACGCACAGCAGCAGGAACACGATGAGGGCGAGCGGGCGGTCGAAGCCCGCGAACATCTGCTTGATCTTGTCGAGCCAGGCGCGCTTGTCGAATTGCATGCCTTTCTCCGTTAATGAGCGGTGCCGGCGTCCGCCGCTTTCGCGGGGGCCGTCGCACGATGGTTGTCGTCCCGCGGCGTGGCGACGACCGGTTGCGCGTCGCTGGCGGGCCGGCGCGGCCGGTGCGGGCGCCGGATCGGCGGCAGGCTCGCGGCCATCGGCGCCGCGGCGCTCGCGTCGGCCGGCGCCG